>NZ_QGSW01000469.1:0-2469 GCF_003176715.1 Micromonospora sp. S4605 | reverse complement strand
CCGCGAGCCGCTGACCAGCAGCGACACCACCGCCTAGAGACACGCCCGACAGGCATACGTCCACGCGTTCCCCCAGCTCACGCCCCAGATCATGTCTCTAGCCCCCCTGAATTACGCGGAACGCAGGATGGAGTCGTCGATCGAGGAAATCGAGGAACGGCTCGAGCCGATCAACGACATCTTGCGCGGGCTGCCGTTCGGCGCCAACCGTGACCGCCTGCGCATCCGGCTACGACGTTTGACTCCCGAGGCGGTGGTCCAGTTCCGTCGCCAGCTACGGGTGCTATCTTCCGGTGCCACCCGGGAGCTGCCCGAAAACCAGGTGGAGCAGCGGTTCCGCGAGCTGCAGCAGTTCATGGGCCGCATCCGCCGCCGCGACGACCCCCGCGCCGTCGCCGACCTCGCCGACCGTGACCGGCTGCTGGACGTTCGGCGACACGTAGAAATCACCGCGGAACGGTACGACGCCGACGGACGGCTGCTCAGCACCCACTCCTCCTTGGGGGGCAAGAGCGGTGGCGAAAGCCAGGAACTGGTCGCGTTTATCGTCGGGGCGGCGCTGCGCTTCCGGCTCGGCGACGAGCTGCGCGTCCGGCCACGGTTCGCGCCGGTGTTCCTCGACGAGGGCTTCGTCAAGTCCGACGCCGAGTTCGCCGGCCGCGCCGTCCAGGCCTGGAAGGGCCTCGGCTTCCAGCTGATCGTGGGAGCGCCGCTGGACAAGGTGACCGCGCTCGAGCCGCACATGGACGAACTGTTGGCGATCACCAAGAACACCGCCACGCACTACTCGTTCGTCTCCCGCATCAGCGACCTCCGCGGCGACGCTTCCAGACCGATGGCGCCGGCCCCCAGCGAGCATGGCGCGGAGCGCCACGACGGTGCGCTGGGCGTGAACGGCACGGGCAGCCCAACCGGCGCGGCGGATCAGGCCTCCGGGTGGGAAAGCGATGTGGCCCGCCGATGAAGTCCGTCGACCAGGTTCTCGCGGATGTCGAGCGCCGGCTGGCCAACACCTGGGCATCCTGCCTTATTCATGCCGGCGCCACCCCGCCGGGCGCCGACGCGCCTGCCCAACTCGACATGCAGCCAGGAAGACCTGGTGCGGCGGATTCGGGAACTGCCACGGAACCGTGGCCATGCCCGTTCCCGCTAGGACAACCCTCCTCAGCCAGCCTCGCCGACGACTTCGCTCGGGCGGCGGGCTGGGCAGCCACATGGCGAAGCTGGAGCGCCGCCCACGACACATCCCTGCGTAGGCGGACCCGCCGTGTGCTAGGCACCGAGCAGGAGCTTCCCACCCACCTGGTAGTCGCCACCGTTGACGAGGCAGCACGGCTGTGCGGTAGCAGCTGGCCCGACCGGCTGGAGCGTGGCCGGCGACGGGCGGACCTGCTCGCCGCCCGCTTCCCCCACCTCGTGGAAGCCGAGGTGCTCGCCTCGACGGTCGCCGCGGTCGACGAGCTGGGCGAGGTGGACTTCGACCTGCTCTGCCGAGCCGGGCAGTGGTTCGCCGCGCACGACGCGACCGGCCTGACGCCCCGGCAGGTGCCCATCGAAGGGCTGCACGCGAAATGGCTCAACCACCGCCGAAGCCTGGTACGCCGACTATCCGGCCGCGACGACCTGGGCCTGCTGCCGCCACATCCGCCACGGGTGCACTTCACCTACCTCGACCCAGCGCACCTGGCCGCTGGCCGGCGCCGACACGACTCGGCCACCATCGGCGACCGGGCGCTGCCGGCGTACCAGCCCCAGGTGGTGGTGATCTCCGAGAACAAAGACACCGCCATCCACTTCCCCGAACTGCCCGGCGGCATCAGCGTCGAGGGAGTCGGCCGCGGCGCTGGGGCGATCGCTGCCCTGCCCTGGCTCACCGCCGCCCCCCACATCGTGTACTGGGGGGACATGGACGCCGACGGCCTGGAAATCCTCAACGAGTTCCGCGCCGCCGGCATACCAGCCGTGTCGATGTTCATGGACCCTGCCGCGTACGCCACCTGGGAGCGGTTCGGGACCAACGAGGATGCCCGAGGCAGGCCACTACGAGCACGCGCGCCACGAACCGTGCCATTCCTGACCGAGCCCGAAGCGAGCCTCTACCGAAGCCTGACATCAGCGGAATGGAACCGGCCCCGACGCGTGGAGCAGGAGCGCATCCCGCTCGCCGTGGCAGTCGCTCATGTGCGAGGCGTCGTCAACGACTAGCTACTTCGACCCGAAAGTCCCCGGTTGAGGGCGGCCATTCTGCAGTGGCCTTAACCGGGGTGTGGGTTGGGTAGCGATCGCGGTGATCATCCGGCGGCGAGGGTGCTGATCTTCACCAGGTTGTGGGCCAGTATGCTGGCTCTTCGAAGTTGAGCGGGGCTTTCGGCTGGGGCGACCCGAATGTGAAGGGCTCGCAGCCCATCGGTGATCATCTGAGTGTCGAGTTCGGATGGTCACAAGTGAAGAGCTGCGAGCATGGTCAAC
>NZ_QGSW01000127.1:0-37741 GCF_003176715.1 Micromonospora sp. S4605 | reverse complement strand
GGGCCGTGCCACTCCACCTCCAGCACGGTCTGCCCGCTGCCCAGCCGGACCCGCCGCACCGGCCCGGCCAGCTCGGCGACGAGCTGCCGGGCGTGCCGGCGCAGCCCGGCCAGCACCGCGTCCGCGTGGTCCGGACGCACGTCGTCCGCCGGCGGGCCGGAGCGGGGCGGCGGGGTGGCCGCGTCCGGGGACCGGCCGGTGCGCGCGGCGGTCACCGGGCACCCGCCCGCACACCGGCCGCGCCGAAGCGCCGGAACCGCTGCCGCCGCCGGCGCACCAGCGTCGCCGGGGTCACCTCCAACAGCGGGGGGAGGTTGGCCAGCAGGGCCGCCCGCAACAGCCGGCCGGCCCCCTCCGGATCGTCCTGCGCCGCGGGGTCCGGCTCCGGCACCACCTCGTCGACCACTCCGAGCCGGCACAGGTCGGGCGCGGTGAGCCGCAACGCGCGGGCCGCCTGCGGGGCCGCCCCGCGGTCGGGCCAGAGGATCGCCGCGCAGCCCTCGGGGCTGATCACCGAGTAGACCGCGTGCCGGAGCATCAGCACCCGGTCGGCGACGGCCAGGGCCAGCGCCCCGCCGCTGCCGCCCTCCCCGGTGATCACCGCGACGACCGGGGTGGGCAGCATGGTCAGCGCCAGGATGTTCTCCGCGATGGCGGCCGCCTGGCCCTGCTGCTCGGCGGCCACGCCGGGATCCGCGCCGGGGGTGTCCACCAGGGTCACCACGGGCAGGCCGAGCCGCGCGGCGAGCCGCATCAGCCGCAGCGCCTTGCGGTGCCCGGCCGGGCTGGCCATGCCGAAGTTCCGGGCGACCAGCTCGGCGGTGGTGTGCCCCTTCTGGTGACCGATCACCATCACCGGGTGGCCGGCCAGCCGGGCCAGCCCGCCGACCACCGCCGGGCAGTCCCCGCCGAGCCGGTCGCCGTGCAGCTCGACGAAGTCGTCGAACGCCGACTCGAGGTAGTCCAGGGTGGTCGGTCGGCCCGGGTGCCGGGCGGCGCGGACGGTCGCCCAGGCGTCGCTCACCGCGTTGTCCGCCGGCCGGCCGGCGTCGGCGGTCGTCGGTCCACTCGGTACCGCCGCCGACGCGCGGGCCGCCGGCGGGGCCGCGGTGGTCGGCCCCGGCGGGGGTACGGCCGGAACGTCGATCTCCGACCGTGCCGCACCGGCCACCTGCTCGACCCGCCGGCGGGCCGGTTCGGGTCGGCGGGCGGCCCGGGCCGCGGCGAGCAGCGCGGTCAGCCGGCTCCGCAGGGCGCGCCGGGGCACCACCATGTCCACCTGCCCGTGGCGCAGCAGGAAGTCGGCGGTCTGGAAGCCGTCGGGCAGTGCCCGGCCGGTGACCTGGCGGATCACCCGGGGGCCGGCGAAGCCCATCCGGGCGCCGCTCTCGGCGATCACCACGTCGGTGTTGGTCGCGAAGGACGCCGCCACTCCCCCGTACGTCGGGTCGGTGAGCACGCTGACCGTGAGCAGGCCCGCCTCGCGCAGCGCGGCGACGGCCTGGCTGACCGTGGCCATCTGCATCAGCGACAGGGCACCCTCCTGCATCCGCGCCCCGCCGGAGGCGGTGACCAGGACCAGCGGGACCCGGTCGGCCAGCGCCCGCTCGGCGGCGCGGGTGATCAGCTCACCGACCGCGCTGCCGAGGCTGCCGCCGAGGAAGCGGAAGTCCATCACGGCGAGCGCGCAGGGGTGCCGGCCGATGGTGGCGGTGCCGCAGAGCACCGCCTCGGCCAGCCCGGTGCCGGCGCGGGCGGCGGTGAGCCGGTGCGGGTACGGCAGCACGTCGACGAAGCCGATCGGGTCCACCTCGGCCGGGCGGTCGGGCAGCGTGGTGAACGAGCCGGAATCGACCAGCTGGCGCAGCCGGTCGGGCGCGCCGAGCCGGGCGTGCGTGCCGCACTCGGGGCACACGTCGAGGTTGCGGTGCAGCCGCTTGCGGTACAGCAGCGTGGCGCAGCCGGCGCAGCGGGACCAGAGCTGCCCCTCCCGGGGCGCGGTGGCGGTCACGACGGCCGTCCGGCGGGCGCGAGGTCGAAGCGGTAGAAGCAGCGGGCCATGGCGTCCCGCGGTGAGCGCCAGTCCGGCAGGTACGGCGAGATGTACGGCCGCAGCCGCGCGCTGACCCGCTCGAACTCCGGGTGTCCGCGGGCCGTCTCCACCGCCCCGTCGCCCGGCAGTTCGGTCTCCAGCAGGTGCACGTAGAGGTCGTGCAGCCGGTACAGCGACCGGTGCCGGACCCCGACCAGGCGTGGCAGCTCGGTCGCGTCGGACTCGGCGAAGATCTCGGCGACCCGCGCCTCGGCGGTCGGTACCACCTTCGCGACGATGAGCGAACGGTCCATGGATGGGCCTCCCCCCCACGGCGTCCGGTGCCGGCGACACCGGGCGGACGCGCCGGACGACTGCCGACACGATGCGCCCGCTGGCGTCACGCGGCCGTCACCGGGCATCGCCGCCGGGCCACGCGGCTTGGTGACGGTGCGTTGACGCAAGCTGTGTATCCGCTGTCCGTCCACTGACCGACGCACCGTCCTGCGGAGACATATGCGCAGTTCAGAGCGGTTCTCATGGTCGCCGGTGGAGCGTCTAATCGCCGACCAACGTGTTGACTCAGCGTAATCGCTATTGATAATCTTCGTCGCGGTCACCCCGGCGGGCGCCGCACGCGCCGCCGGTGCCGCGGCACAGCGAGCTCGACAGTGGCGTCACGGGCGGCCGCGCCGGGGACACAGCAGACAGTCGGGACGAGCGTTCCGCAGGGGGTGCCGCGTGGCCGCTTATCCATCCGTGCCGACCGCCGGGGGACGTCCCGACGCCGGCATCTCGCTGCACCTGCTCGGCGGTTTCCAACTGCTGCACGCCGACGCGCCGGTGGTGGTGCCGCGCGGCCTGCAACGGGTCATCGCGCTGATCGGGCTGCGCCCCGGAGTCACCCGCAGCAACCTGGCCGGGCTGCTCTGGCCGGACGCGCCGGAGGAGCGGGCGCTGTCCTCGCTGCGGACGGCGCTGTGGCGGCTGCGCCAGGACCCCTGCTGTCCACTGGACACCAGCGGCGACACGCTGCGGCTCGACCCGCTGGTGCGGGTCGACGTGGACGACCTGATCGGCACGGCCGCCCGGGTACGCGACGGCGATGACCCCGGCACCGCCGCCGGGGCGCTCTGCGCCGGCCGGCACGACCTGCTCCCCGGCTGGTACGACGACTGGGTGCTGCTGGAGCGGGAGCGGCTGCGCCAGCTGCGGCTGCACATGCTGGAACAGGTGGCGTGCCAGCACCTGGCGGCCGGCCGGCACGGCGAGGCGCTGGAGGCCGCCCTGGAGGCGATGGCCGCCGAGCCACTGCGGGAGACCCCGCACCGGCTGGTGGTCCGCATCCACCTCGCCGAGGGCAACGCCTTCGAGGCGGTGCACGCCTACTACGTCTACCGGGACCTGCTGCGCCGGGAGCTGCACCTGGAGCCGTCGGCGGCGATGAGCGCCCTGCTCGCCGACACCCTCGCGCCGATCCGGCAGGCCAGCGGCGACGGTCGGCCACGCCCCCGCCGCGACCCGGCCACCCGCGGCGCGAGCCGCTGAACCCGCCCGTCATCGCCGCCGCGACGCGGGTGACGGCCGGGTGACAGGGCGGCGGGCAGGGTGGGTGGCACAGGTGTCCGTGGCCGCTCCCCCGCCGGGAGCGCCGCCGGGGAGAGGGGTCCCATGAGCCGTCTACTGATCGTCAGCAGGATCATCCCGGGCGCGGAGGGACGGGTGGCGCAGATCTTCGCCGAGTCCGACGCGACCGAACTGCCCACCCTGACCGGTGTCCGGCACCGGTCCCTGTACTGCCTGCACGACCTGTGCGTACACCTGATGGAGACCGCGGAGGTCGACCCGGACGCGCTGGTCGAGGCGCGCAACCATCCGCTCTACCGCCAGGTCAACGAGCGGCTCTCGGCGCACACCTCGCCGTACCTGCCGACCTGGCGCTCGCCGCGGGACGCCATCGCCGGCTGCTTCTACCGGTGGGACGCGGCGCCGGCGCCCGCGCCGCGACCGGCCGGGTGAGCGGGTCGATCACGATGGCCGCCAGCACACCGCACGTCCTGGTCATCGGCGCCGGCATCGGCGGGCTCTGCCTGGCGCACGGGCTGCGTCGCGCCGGGATCAGCGTCGCCGTCTACGAGCGGTACCGCACCCGCGGTGAGGGGCTGCTCGGCTACCGGGTCGGCATCGGCCCGACCGGCAGCCGCGCGCTGCGCGAGTGCCTGCCGCCGGAGCTGTTCGACACCTACCTCGCCACCTGCGCCCGGTCGCCGCGGTACTTCAACGTGATCAGCCAGCGGATGCGCCAGACCGCGTCGTTCGAACTGCGGCCGGACACCGACCCGGTCGACACCGAACGCTCGGTGGCCCGGATGACGCTGCGCCAGGTCCTGCTCACCGGCCTGGCGGACGTGGTGCAGTTCGACAAGACCTTCACCCGCTACGAGCAGCGCGACGACGGCACCGTCACCGCCCACTTCGCCGACGGCAGCACCGCCACCGGAGACCTGCTGGTCGCCGCCGACGGCACCCACTCGGCGGTCCGCCGCCAGTACCTGCCGCACGCGGTCACCCGGGACGCCGGCACGATCAACATCGCCACCCGGATCCCGCTCACCCCGCACACCCGCGGCCTGCTGCCGGAGCGGATCCGGCGGGGCATCTCGCTGATCTTCGGCGCCGGCGGGATGATGGGCGTGCTGCACGTGATGGAGTTCAAGTGGGACCGCGACGGCGCGGTGAAGCCGGAGGTCAGCGCGGCCGACGCGGCCCTGCTCGCCCGCTGGCCGGGGCTGGCGCACGACAACACCCGGGACAACATCAACCTGGTCATCTGGAGCACCGCCCGCCGGTTCCCCGCCGACGTGATGCGCCGCCGCGGCGAGGAGCTGATCCGGCTCGCCCTGGAACTCACCCGCGGCTGGCACCCGAACCTGCGCGAGCTGCTGGCCTGCGGCGACCCGGACAGCGCCCTGCCGATCAGGGTGAGCACCTCGGAGCCGGTGCCGCCGTGGAAGAGCAGCACCGTGACGCTGCTCGGCGACGCCATCCACACCATGACCCCGGGTCGCGGGGTGGGTGCGAACACCGCGCTGCGCGACGCCGCCCTGCTCTGCCGGCAACTCCGGTTGGCCGCCGCCGGCGACAAGACGCTGGTGCAGGCGGTCGCCGACTACGAGACGGCGATGGTGCCGTACGGGTTCGCCCGGGTCGCCGACTCGCTGAACCGCAGCGGCACCAACGGCGACGACCGGATGTACCACCCGCTGTTCGGCCGGCTCGCGCTGCTCGGCGCCCGTGGCTACTTCACCGTCACCAGCCGGGTGCCCCGGCTGCGCCGCAAGTTCGTCGACGACTTCTACACCTACCGGGGCGAGGAGGACTGAGGACCGTCCCGTCACGACCCCGGCGCCCGGCGGCGCCGGGGTCGTCCCGCTGTCCGCCCGGTGTGGCGGCGGCCGGCCTGCCCGACACCGTCCGTCGCCCGTCGGGCACCGCCGGTACGGCCCGTCCCGCCGGCACGGACGGATGCCGAGCCTCCCTGTCCCCCGGATCGCGCGTGTGCGAAGCTGCGGCGAGTTTTTCTCGCGAGATTCCGACGTGAACGAGAGGGAGGTTTGCCGTGGCGTGGTCTTTCGGGCACTGGCTGATACTGATCGTGGCTCTGCTGGTGGGCCTGGCCGCCGGCTGGGTGCTGCGCGGCCGGCGCGACGCAGCGACCGCCGGCTCGCCCAGCATGGACGGTGGCGCCGCCGGCGGCATGACGGCCGTGGTGGCCGAGCCGGCGCCCGCCGCCACCACCGACACCGTACGGCCCGAGGCGACCGTCGACCCGGCTCCGGCCGCGGTCGCCGAGCAGCCCGCGCCGGTCGACACCGTGCCGGCCCAGTCCGGGCCGGCCAGCCCCGCGGCCAACACCGTGGACCCGGCCGACATGGCGCTCACCGACGGCCCCGTGGCCACGCCCGACCCGGCGACCGACCGGGGCCGGGGCGCCGACGAGCCGGCCGAGGCCGACGCCGCCCTGGTGGCCGAGCTGGCCGCCCGCGACGGCGAGGACGGGCCCGGGGACGAGGTGCCGGTCAGCGTGCCCGACACCGACCGCACCGACGACGAGCCGGCCGTGGTCGCGCAGCGCCCGGCGCCGGCCGCCGAGCGGGCCGAGGACGTCGCGGCGGCCGAGCCGACCACGGCCGAGCCCGTCGACGCCGACACCGCCAAGCCGGTCGAGGCCGAGACCGCCGCCGAGCCCGTCGAGGCCGACGCCGCCGCCGGGTCGGGTGAGCCGGTGGCCGACGAGCCGTCGGCGCGGCCGGCCGTCGCCACGCCGCCGGTGCGGCCGGTACCCGCGCCGGCGCCGGCCGCGGAGGCCGCCGGGGACGCCGAGCCGGCCGACGACTTCCGCCGGATCCAGGGGGTCGGGCCGAAGATGGCGGCCGCGTTGCAGGCCGCCGGCGTCCGGACCTACCGGCAGCTGGCCGAGCTGGACGAGGCGGGCCTGCGGGACCTCATCCGGGCCGCCGGGCTGCGTGCCGCGCCCGGCCTCGCCACCTGGCCGCAGCAGGCCAAGGTGCTGGCCGGCACGCCGGAGGCGGCCGCCGTCCTGCCCGCCGGCGGGGACGACGCCTGACCGGTCGCGGCCCGGCGGTGGACGAACCGACCGCCGGGCCGCGACCGCGGGAACCACCGGCCGCCGCGTCAGCCGGCGGGATCCCGCGGGGATCCAGCCGCGGCGACCCGTGCTGAAAAGCCGCATACCGGACGCGAGGACGGCCGGAGATCGCTACCGTCGGAACAGGGCCGGACGGCCCGCCGAGCCGATCCCCGCCAGGAGCAGCCCGTGCAGGACCCGATGCCGGAGCCTGCCCCGAGCCGGGACCGCCCCCCGATGCGCGACCCGGAGGCGCCCCGGCGGGTGACCCTGCTGGAGCTCTTCTTCGACCTCGTCTATGTGGTCGCCCTCGCTCTCATCTCCCGGGGCCTGATCGAGCAACTGGACTGGCACCGGGCCGGGCAGGCGCTGATCATGCTGGCAGCGATGTGGTGGACGTGGGCGATCACCACCCTGGTCACCGACCTCTACGATCCGGAACGCCGGGAGATCAAGCTGCTGGTGGCCGCGGTGATGTTCGGCGCGCTGCTGATGACCACGGCCATCCCGGAGGCGTTCGGCGCCCGGGGGCTGGTCTTCGCCGGCACGTACGTGGCGATCCACCTCGGCCGCGGGCTGTTCCTCATGCCGACCGTCCGCGGGCACCGGCAGACCCAGCGCCGGGCCGCCCGCATCTTCCTCTGGTTCGCCGTCTCGGCGGTGCCGTGGATCGCCGGCGCGTTCGTCTCCGGAGACGGCCGGATGGCCCTCTGGGCGCTGGCGCTGGCCATCGACTACACCGGCTTCCGGTTGGCCTACCCGGTGCCCGGCCTGGGCGTGGTGCCCGACAGCCAGCGCAACGTCACCGCCGAGCACCTCTCCGAGCGGTACCAGCAGTTCTTCATCATCGCCCTCGGCGACGCCATCCTGACCATCGGCACCATGTTCAGCCTGGAGCACTCCGAGGCGGAGAACATCGCCGCGTTCGCGATCGCGTTCACCACCACCCTGCTGCTCTGGCGGGTCTACGTGCACAAGTCCGGGGAACTGCTGCCGCTGGCCATCGCGTCCGCCCGGGACCCGAGCAAGTTCCTCAACACCGCCCCGTACACGCACCTGCTGATGGTGGCCGGGGTGGTCACCACCGCCGCCGGGTTCGACCTGGTGCTGCACAAGCCGGAGGGCAGTACGCCGCCGGCCTGGGTGGCGGTCATCCTCGGCGGCCCGACGCTGTTCCTGCTCGGCCGCGCGGCGTTCGAGTACGAGGTGTTCAGCCGGGTCTCGCTGTCCCGTCCCGGCGGGCTGCTCGCCCTGCTCACCGCCGCGCCGGCCGCGCTGTTCCTGCCGCCGGTCTTCGCCGCGCTCGCGGCGATGCTGGTGCTGTTCGGGGTGGCGCTGGCCGATCGCCGGCGCAGCCGGGGCAAGCCGCCGGAGGCGCCGTCCCCGCCGCACTGACCCGGTCACGGCTGCGGCATCCGGCGACCGGTCACACCAGCGCCTCGGCGTAGGCCCGGACCCGCAGCCGCTGCCCGGCGGCGGGGCCGAGGCGCACCTGGAGCCCGAGCGGCGCGGCCGCCCGGCGCACCTGGTCGAGGTGGAGCGACCCGTGCCGGTCGACGGTGAGCACCGGCGGCTCCTCCGGATCGCCCGTGGGCGCGTGGAACGACAGCAGGGTCACCGACGCCGGCAGGTGGTCCGGGTACGCGGCCCGGGCCGCCGCCTCGTCCCGGTGCGCGAGGACGACCAAATCGTCGAGGTGGGCGAAGTCCGCCACGATGCCGTCGGCCCGCCAGTGCGCCGGCTCCTCGTCCGCCCCGGTCAGGTGCCGGGACCGGTTCGCCGAGGTGATGTAGAGATGCTCCACCCCGGCCTCGGCGAGCGCCCGGGCGACGAAGGCGTTCGACGGGCAGGCGAGCCCGGGCGCGATCACCTGGGTGGTGCGTACCCCCTGGTCGTGCTGGGTCAGGTGGGCGGGCAGCCCGGCGGCGGCCGGCCCCCGGAAGCCGAACGGGCCGGCGCCGTAGAGCGCGTCCATCAGCTGGCGGACCCGCCGCTGCGGCAGCCGGTGCGGCACCAGCGACCAGTCGAACAGGTCGGCGATCCGGCCGGGCGTGGCGGTGATGCTGCCGACCTGGCCGGCCGGCCGACCCTTGGCGAGGTTGACCCGGCGCACGGTGCCGGCGTCCGGCCGGGTGACCACGGCGTAGAAGTTCCCGAACGCGACCGCGACGACCGCGCCGCCGGCCAGCGCGCGGGCGGCCACGGCCACGTCCTCGGGACGGTCGACGAACAGATGCGGTCTCCAGACGCCCATGGATCCTCCTCGGCGGGCCGTGACGCAGTTGTACGTCCGTCCCGGCGCCCGGCACGGTGGTGGGTCGTCGATCCGATAGTCGACCCGCCGCAGCCGGTGCGGGCGGGCGATCCGCCGCCGTACCACCGGCCGGCCACGCTCGACGGACGGGTGGTCCGGCCGGCCGATCGGTGCCTCCGTTAGCCGATCGGCGCGATTGGGTACAACGCCTGCACCTCGAACCCACCACCCCTGGAGGCAGTCATGCGCGGCACCTCGATACTCGGAGTCCTGGTCGTCATCTGGCTGATCATCGGCGCGATCGCCGCCGGCCAGCGCGGTTACTACGGCGACGACGACACCAACTGCGCGGAGGCCGGCACGATCCTGGTGACCATCGTGGCCGGGCCGCTGAACTACATCGGCGCCAACCCGAAGGTCGACTGCGAGCTGCCCGAGCCGTCCAAGTAGGACGGTCCATTCCGGCCCGCGCCCCGGCGGCGCGGGCCGTCGCGTGCCGGGCCCGGCCGGTGACCGCCCTGAAGGTCAGGAAGAGGGCCGGCGGGGCAGCCGGACCGGGGCGGGCGGTCCAGACTGGTCACCGTGACCGAGACGACCGACACCCGATGCAGCTACGACCGAGTGGCCGGCCGGTACGCGGCGGAGATCGGCGACGAGCTGGCCGGCAAGCCGCTGGACCGGGCGCTGCTCGCCGCGCTGGCCGAGTTCGGCGCCGGCGGGCCGGTGCTGGACGTGGGCTGCGGGCCCGGCCAGGCCGCGGCCGAGCTGGCCGGGCGGGGCGCGCGCCCGGTGGGCGTCGACCTGTCGCCGGCGATGTGCGCGCTCGCCCACCGCGCCACCGCGCTGCCCTGCTGCGCGGCGGACATGACAGCGCTGCCGGTCCGCTCCGCCGCGGTGACCGCGATCGTCTGCCTGTACGCGGTGATCCACCTCGACCCGCCCCGGCGGGCCGCCGCCTACGTCGAGTTCGCCCGGGTGCTGCGCCCCGGCGGCAGCGCCCTGATCGCCTTCCACACCCGCGACGAGCAGACCTCGCCCGGGCAGGCCCGGACGCTCACCGACTGGTGGGGGCACCCGGTGGCGCTGACCTTCCGGTTCCTCGACCCGGCGGCCGAGGTGGCCGCCCTCGCCCGGGCCGGGCTCGCCCTCACCGCGCGGCTGGACCGCCGCCCGGACCCGGAGCGGGAGCACGCCAGCGAGCGTTGCTACCTGCTGGTGCGGCGAGCCTGAGCGGCCGGCGGCCGCGCCGGGGGCCGCTCAGGGCCCGTTCAGCGGTGACGTTTGCCGCGGGTCGCGGCGGGAACGGCCCTGGCTCCACCGCCGCACGGACGGGAGCAGGGGCATGCAGATCGGCTACAAGCTCGCCGCGGAGGGCTACGGACCGCAGGAGATGATCCGGCAGGCGGTCCGCGCCGAGCAGGTCGGCTTCGACTTCGTCGAGATGAGCGACCACTTCCACCCGTGGCTGGAAGCCCAGGGCCACTCGTCGTTCGCCTGGAGCGTGCTGGGCGCCATCGCCGCCCGGACCACCACCCTGCGGCTGGCCACCGGCGTCACCTGCCCCACCGTCCGCTACCACCCGGCGATCATCGCCCAGGCCGCCGCCACCCTCGCCCTGATCTCCGACGGGCGGTTCACCCTCGGCGTGGGCGCCGGGGAACGGCTCAACGAGCACGTGGTCGGGCAGGGCTTCCCGAGCGTTCGCGGGCGGCACGAGCGGCTCCGCGAGGCGCTGGAGATCATCCGGCTGCTCTGGCAGGGCGGCTACCAGTCGTACGAGGGTAGGCACCTGCACCTGGAGGACGCCCGGGTCTTCGACCTGCCCGACACCCCGCCGGTGATCGCGGTGGCGGCCAGCGGGCCGGACTCCGCCGCGATGGCCGCCGAGCTGGGTGACGGGCTGTTCGCCACCGAGCCGAAGGGGTCGATCGTCGAGCACTACCGCTCCGCCGGCGGGCAGGGCCCCCGGTACGCCGAGGTGCCGCTGGCCTGGGCCACCGACGAGGGGCAGGCGGTGCAGGCGGTGCTGCAGACCAGCCGCTGGATGGTCACCGGCTGGAAGGTGATGAGCGAGCTGCCCAACCCGGTGAACTTCGACGCGGCCAGCTCGTACGTGGAGGAGCGGCACGTCCGCGAGCTGTTCGCCGTCGGCCCCGACCCGGAGGTGCACGTCCAGGCGGTGCGGCCGTACCTCGAGGCCGGCTTCGACCACATCGTGCTGCAGAACGCCGGCCCGGACCCGGACGGCTTCCTCGACTTCTTCGCCGCCGAGCTGGCCGGCCGGCTGCGCGCGCTCGGCTGATCCGGACGGCGGGCGGCCCGCCGGGGCGATCCGACGATCGTCCCGGCGGGCCGTGGCTGGGCAGAGCCGATGGCGCCGGTCAGCGGAAGCAGTGGGTCACCGGCACCCGGGAGCCCGCGCAGTTGGTGGGCCGGTTCTCGATGACGTCGGTCTCGTCGTCGACCGTCACCCGGGCCTTGTCGGCGTGGATGCCACCCGGGCCGCTGGTCCCCCCGTTGCGGATCACCTCGCTGCGGTGGAGCGTGAGCTGCCCGAGGGAGGCGAAAATGCCGCCGCCCGTCGACCGGGCGCCGACGGCGCCGTTGCGGCTCACCTCGCTCTGCCGCACCAGCAGGTTGGACTTCTCGGCGTAGAGGCCGCCGCCGTTACCGCGGGCGGTGTTGCCGGCCACCACGCTGTCGTCGAGCGGGACCAACCCCTGGAAGGTGGAGATGCCGCCGCCGTTGCCGGTGGCGGTGTTGTCCCGCACGGTGAGCCGGCGCAGGAAGAGCACCGCGTCCGAGTTGGCCAGGCCGCCGCCGGTCTGGGCGGTGTTGCCGAGGACCTTGGTGTCGGAGACCCGGGTCCGGGCGGAGAAGCTGGCCAGGCCGCCGCCGTGCGTCGCGGTGTTGTGCGCGAAGGTGCTGGTCTGCACCTCGGCCGCGCCGCGGTAGTTGGCCAGCCCGCCGCCGTACGCGACGGCGCTGTTGTCGCGGAACTCGGAGCGGTGCATGGTGAGCACGCCGCCGTTGAGGAACCCGCCGCCCTTGCCCGCCTTGCCGGCCGCGTTGTTCGACACGAAGGTGCTCTCGTCGACCAGCATGTTGCCGTCGTTGAAGATGGCGCCACCGCCGCCCTCCGCCGAGAGCGAGACGCTGTGCGTGATCGTGGTGCGCTCGACGACGGCCGAGGCACCGTGCACGACGTGGAGGGCGCCGCCCTCGGCGGCCGACCGGCCGTTGCGCAGGACGACGTCACGCAGGGTCAGCTCGCCGCCGTCGCGGACGGTGAAGAACCGGAACGCCTCGGCGTCGGTCTTGCGGACGATCGTCGCGCCCGCGCCCTCGACGGTGACCGGGTGGTAGATCACCGGCAGGCCGGACTTGTCGTCGGCCGGGTTGCGCGGCGGCGCCTCGGCGTCACCGGGGTTCTCCGCCGTGTCGGCGGCCTCCCGGGCGTCGCGGATCCCGCCGTCGTACTGGTCGGGCTGCGCGAACGCGTGGGTGAGCGGGTAGGTGCACTTCGGCGCGAGCCGGAGGGTGCCGCCGCCCTCGGCGTTGACCCGCACCAGCGCCGCGATGAGTTGGGCGGAGTCGCACGGCACCGCGATCGCGTCCCGGTGCCACCGGTTGCCGCCGCCGTCGCGACGCTCGCGCGGGTCGTCGCCGGTGCCGCGCGACTCCTGCGGGTCTCCTCCGGCGGCCCGCTCCCAGCCGCTGCGCAGGTCGTCCGGCCGCCCGTGCGTGCCCTGCGGGCCCGCCTCGTACCGGCGCTCGCCGCCGTCGGGCCGCTCGCCCGTCCGTCGCGGGTGGCCCGGGTCGGTCGGGTCGCCGGTGGGCACCAGCACGGGCCGGCCCTGGTCGGGTACGGAGAGCCCGTGGTCGGCGGCGCTCGCCGCGCCCCCACCCAGCCCCACCGCGGCGGCCACCAGGCTGCTCGCCACGACCCCGCCGGTTAAGAACCACCGGGATCGTCGCCTGGGTCGTGCCGGGCGCCAGCTCCCCTGGTAGGTGGACATCACGCTTCCCTGCCTCTCGTGCGGATGACACGGCCGCGCCGAGACGGGCGCGGCGTGGCTGGCTCGCCGCAGCCACTGAAAGTCACGATACGGTGGGTAACCGGACAAGTCCGTCGAACATGAATAAACGTGCCGTTCGCCTTCATCTACCCCAGCGGGGCACCGAATGGTTCCCTCCGGCGGCCGCGGATCATCCGCCGACGTGGATTCCCGGCCGGCGGGTCGGGTCGGGTTCGGAGCGGCGCAGGATCTCCCGGACCACCGGCGGGGTGTCGCCGCGACCGAGGATCAGGTAGCGCAGCAGGTGGGCGATCGGGCTGCCCTCCGACCACTCGAAGTGCGCGTGCGGCCGCACCCCGGTGGCGTCGCGGAGCGCGAGCAGGATCGCGGCGATGGCGTTCGGGGCGGCCGGGCTGCTGGCCCGCAGCACCCGGAACCCGCCGACCTCGACGCCGTGCACCCGCAGCACCTGGCTGAACTCGGACGGGTCGACCACGTCGATCTCCAGGAAGAGCACGTCGGCCGCGCCCGGCACCGGGTTCATCCCGCGCTGCGCCCGCTCCTTGACGGTGTACTCCTTGACCGCGCCGCTGTCGCGCTTGTTGGCGATCAGGTGCAGCCGGCCGTCGTGCGCCAGCGACTCCTGGATGTAGCGCCGGGCCGGCTCGTCGAACTCGATCCGCTCGGCGCGCAGTTCGGTGGTGCGGGTGACCCGGGAGACCAGCGAGACGGCGATGATGCCGAGGATGAACAGGGCCGAGATGGTGATTCCGTCCGGTTGCTCGATGACGTTCTCGACCAGCGCGTACAGCAGCACGAGGACGAGCACGGTGAAGCCGGTGGCGACGCCCCGCCGGTGCTGGCGGGCCGTCGCGATGGCCACCGCCACCGCGGCGGAGACCATCATCGCGAGGATCCCGGTGGCGTACGCCCCGGCCTGGGCGTTCACGTCGGCCCGGAAGATGATGGTGATGGCCACACAGACCAGCGTGTAGACGATGACCACCGGCCGCACCGCGCGGGCCCACTCGGGCGCCATCCCGTACGAGGGCAGGTAGCGGGGCACGATGTTGATCAGGCCGGCCATCGCCGAGGCGCCGGCGAACCAGAGGATCAGGATGCTGCTGACGTCGTACACCGTGCCGAAGCCCTCGCCGACGTGCTCGTGAGCGAGGAACGCCAGCGCCCGCCCGTTGGCCGCGCCGCCCGGCTCGAACTCCTCGGCGGGAATCAGCACCGTGGTGACGAACGTGGTGGTGACCAGGTACACCGACATGATCAGTGCGGCGGTGGTGAGCAACCGGCGGGTGTTGCGGATCCGGGCGGCCAGCCGGGCCTGCGGGTCCGGACCCCGCCCGGCCACCAGCGGCATCATGCTGACCCCGGTCTCGAAGCCGGACAGCCCCAGCACCAGCAGCGGAAAGGCGAGCACGGCGGTCAGCGTCACGTCGGCGGGCCCGCCGGTGGTGGTCAGCGCGGCGGTCCAGTCGGACAACTGGCCCGGGTCCGCCACGATCTCGGCGACCGTCACGCCGACGATCACCGCGTTGAGGGCGAGGAAGACGGCGACCAGCGGGATCGCCACCACCACTGCCTCGCGGAAGCCGAGCAGGAACACCCCGCCGAGGACCAGCAGCAGGAGCACGGTCACCGCCACCGCCGCCAGCGGACCACCGAAACCCGCCGGCAGGTACGGGTTCTCCAGCAGGTGCACGGTGGCGTCCGCCGAGGAGAGGGTGATCGTGATGATCCACGAGGTGGCCACGAAGCCGAGCAGGACGAGGACGAAGATCTTGCCCCGCCAGAACGGCAGCAGCCGCTCCAGCATCGCCACCGACCCCTGCCCGTGCGGGCTCTCCCGGGCCACCCGGCGGTACATCGGCAGCATCCCGAACAGGGTGAGCGCCACGATCAGCAGGGTCGCCAGCGGCGACAACGCCCCGGCGGCCACCGCCGCGATGCCCGGCAGGTAGGACAGCGTGGAGAAGTAGTCCACCCCGGTCAGGCACATCACCTGCCACCAGGCGTGCGACCGGGCCTGCCGCTCGGTGGTCTCCGGGCCGAGCGGCTGCACCTGGTGCTCGAACAACCACCGGCGCAGCCGGCCCTCCGGCTCCTGCCGGCGCACCAGGTTCTCCACCCGCTCCGGGAGGCTGACCCGGTGGCCGGCGCGGTCGCCGGGGCGGGTCGGGTCGCGGGCGGCACGCAGCTCCGGCCCGGGACCCCGGGACGCCGGCTGCGGGCGCCCACGCGGGCGTCGCGTCTTCCCCCGCTGCTCGTCAGCCATCCCCCGTCCCACCCTCGGCCGTCCTGCCCAAAAGGTAGGCGGTGCCCGGCGGCCGGCCGGGCGGAACGGACGAAGTCGGCCGGTCCCACCGCCTTCGCGGACCGGACGCAGCCCGCCCGGCTCCCCGCCTGAACGCGCCCGGACCGACGCCGGAGCGGGGTGGACCGAGGCCGCTCAGCGGGCCACCGGGCCGGACAGCACGCGGGCCAGGCCGTCCGGATCGGCGACCGTCACGGTCACCGCCGGGTGCCGCAGCCGGCCGCCGGGCAGCAGGGCGGGAACCGGTTCGGCGAACCGTACGCAGACGCCGGCGCGGGTGCTGCTGCCGAACGTGACGCCGGCGTCGGAGAGCGACAGGCGCGGGCCGATCGCCCGCCACCAGCGGTACGGACCGGCCACCTCCACCCCGGTGACGTTGCCCCGGCCGGTGCGCAGCCGCCACGGGCCGAACCGGACGATCAGTTCCGCGTCGTCGACCCGTACCCACGCCGTCGCGGGCCGGACGCCGACCAGCGCGAGACCCGGCCGGAACACCGGGTCGAACCGGAAGGCGAACCGATGGGTCACCGGGCCCCACCCCGGCGACGCCCGTCGCCCGGCCGGGCGGGGCGCGGCGGCTCGGGCGTCGGCGTAGCTCGCTCCAGGCCCAGCCCGCCGCGACGGCCAGCACGATCGCCGCCGCCCAGAGCAGCCACTCGGGCATCCGTACCCCCGTCACTCGCCGGTGTCGTCGGCCGGCGGTCGTAGGGCCCGCCGTGCGGCGATCCTCGCACGGCGCGGCCGGCCCCGCCGAAAGCCCGGGCCGGCGGCGGGTGGGCGGCGGATTGTCTCACCTTCCGGATACCGTGCGGGGGTAGCGTGATCAGGGAGGTCGCACGTGGTGTCCAAGGACAGCAAGGTGTCCACAGACGGCGACGGGTCCGGGGCGATGTCCGAGGATGCGGTCGCGCAGCAGGTGAGCCCGGCGCAGGAGGCCGCGGCGGGTGGCGAGCCGACCCCGCAGGCGCGGGAGCGGCACGCCACGCTCAGCCAGGAGCTGACCGAGCACCAGTACCGCTACTACGTGCTGGACGCGCCGACGATCTCCGACGCCGAGTTCGACCGGCAGTTGCGTGAGCTGGAGGCGCTGGAGGAGCGGTACCCGGCGCTGCGTACGCCCGACTCGCCGACGCAGCGGGTGGGCGGCACCTTCTCCACCGACTTCACCGCGGTCACCCACGCCGAGCGGATGATGTCGCTCGACAACGCGTTCGCCGACGAGGAACTGGCCGCCTGGGCCGAGCGGGTCGAGCGCGACGCCGGCGGCCCGGTGCCCTACCTGTGCGAGCTCAAGGTCGACGGGCTGGCCATCAACCTCACCTACGAGCGCGGCCGGCTGGTCCGGGCCGCCACCCGGGGCGACGGCCGCACCGGTGAGGACGTCACCGCCAACGTGCGCAGCATCCGGGACGTGCCGGGGCGGCTCACCCCGTCCGCCGAGTTCCCCGACATTCCGGAGCTCCTGGAGGTCCGGGGCGAGATCTACTTCCCGGTGGCCGCCTTCGCCGACCTCAACGCGGGGCTCGTCGAGCAGGGCAAGCCGCCGTTCGCCAACCCGCGCAACGCGGCGGCCGGCAGTCTCCGGCAGAAGGACCCGCGGATCACCGCGTCCCGCCCGTTGCGCCTGGTGGTGCACGGCATCGGCGCGCGCCGCGGCTTCCAGCCGACCGCCCAGTCCGAGTCGTACGCGGCGCTGAAGGCGTGGGGCCTGCCGACCAGCGACCGGTGGCGGGTGGTGCCCGACCTGGCCGGCGTGGCCGGGTACATCGCCCACTACGCCGAGCACCGGCACGACGTCGAGCACGAGATCGACGGCGTGGTGGTCAAGGTCGACCCGGTCTCCATCCAGGGCCGCCTCGGCTCGACCAGCCGCGCGCCCCGCTGGGCGATCGCCTTCAAATACCCGCCGGAGGAGGTCAACACCAAGCTGCTCGACATCGACGTCAACGTCGGGCGTACCGGCCGGGTCACCCCGTTCGCGGTGTTGGAACCGGTGCGCGTGGCCGGCTCGACGGTCGCGCTGGCCACCCTGCACAACGCCCGCGAGGTGGAACGCAAGGGCGTGCTGATCGGCGACACGGTGGTCATCCGCAAGGCCGGCGACGTCATTCCCGAGGTGCTCGGCCCGGTGGTCGACCTGCGGCCCGCCGACGCCCGGCCGTTCGTGATGCCCACCAACTGCCCGGCCTGTGGCACGCCGCTCGCTCCCGCCAAGGAGGGCGACGTCGACATCCGTTGCCCCAACACCCGCAGCTGCCCCGCGCAACTGCGCGAGCGGGTCTTCCACCTGGCCGGCCGCGGTGCGTTCGACATCGAGGTGCTCGGTTACAAGGGGGCCGCGGCGCTGCTCGACGCCGAGATCATCCAGGACGAGGGGGATCTCTTCCTGCTCGACGCCGACCAGTTGGCGCGGTCGCCGTTCTTCGTCAACAAGGACGGCAGCCTGGGCAGCAACGCGGTCAAGCTGCTGGACAACCTCGCGGTGGCCAAGGAACGCGACCTGTGGCGGGTGCTGGTGGCGCTCTCCATCCGGCACGTCGGCCCGACCGCCGCGCAGGCGCTGGCCCGGCACTTCCGCTCCATCGAGGCGATCGACAAGGCCAGCGAGGAGGAGCTCTCCTCGGTCGACGGGGTGGGCCCGACGATCGCCGCCAGCATCCGCGAGTGGTTCGCCGTCGACTGGCACCGCGAGGTGGTGCGCAAGTGGGCCGAGGCCGGGGTACGGATGGCCGAGGAGGCCGTGGACGAGGGGCCGCGCCCGCTGGAGGGGGTCACCGTGGTGGTGACGGGCACCCTGGCCGGCTTCTCCCGCGACCAGGCCGCCGAGGCGATCCAGTCCCGGGGCGGGAAGGTGAGCGGCTCGGTCTCCAAGAAGACCGGCTTCGTGGTGGTGGGCGACAACCCGGGTTCCAAGGCCGACAAGGCGGCCAGCCTCAAGGTGCCGATCCTCGACGAGGAGGGCTTCCAGGTGCTCCTCGACGCCGGGCCGGGCGCCGCCCGCGAGGTCGCCCGCGTCGAGGGTTGACCGCCACCCGCTCCGCCGCCTGGTTCGACGGGGCAGATGGGGATCTTGCGGGCACCTGGCCGCGTATACCAACTTAATTACGACTACGACCGATTCGTGACTGTCATACCGGGGAACCCGGCACCGAGGGCGTTTCATTGGTGCACGGCGCGTGAACGCGCCACGGCATCCCGGGAGGTGTGATGGAGACCGCCGATCCGCGCAACTCCGTCCCACCTGGACGCACCGGACCGTTCTCCGCCTTCGTGGCCGCGGTGCTCGCCGTCGCCGTGCTGGTCTCGGCACCGTCGTTGGCCGCACTGCCGGAGCAGGTGTCCCGGCTGCCGGCGGCGTTCTGGACGATGGCGGTGCTCGCGATCGGCTGCGACGCCCGTCCGTTCGTCCCGCCGGGGCGACGGCAGTCCTCCGCGGTCTTCCCGTCGACCTGCTTCACCTTCGCCATCCTGCTCGGTTGGGGGCTGGGTCCGGCGGTCGCGGTGCAGGCCGTGGCGGTGGTGGTTTCCGGGTGGCGGATGGGGCACGCCGCCTGGCGTACCGCGTTCAACGCCGGCCAGTACGCCTGTGCGCTGGCCGCCGCGTACGGCATCACCCGGCTCGGCCCGGACGGCATCTTCGACGGCCACCGGCTGCGGTGGGCCGACGTGGCGGCGGTCGGCGGCGCCACGGTGGCCTGGTTCGTGGTCAACTACGGCCTGGTCAGCGCGGCCGTACGGCTGCGATTCGGCGACCGTTGGTGGCCGTCGGCCCGGCAGGGCCTGCCGTTCGAGCTGCTGTCCACCGGCTCGTTGCTGCTGCTGGCGCCGGTGCTGGTGGCGGCGGCGCGGGCCAGCGCGGCGCTGATCCCGCTGGTGCTGGTGCCGCTCTTCGCCGTGTACCGGATGGCCCGGCTCACCGTCGAGCAGCAGCAGGTGGCCTCCCTCGACCCGCTCACCGGGCTGCCCAACCGCAAGGCGCTGCTGGCCGAGGTGGGCGAGCAGGTGCACCTGCACGCCGAGCGGGCGGCCCGCGGCGAGCCGGAGGCGCACCTGGCGCTGCTCCTGATCGACCTGGACCGGTTCAAGAACGTCAACGACGCCCTCGGCCACGCGGTGGGGGACCGGCTGCTGGTCGAGGTGAGCGCCCGGCTGACCACCGTGGTCGACGAGCCGGACATGGTGGCGCGCCTCGGCGGTGACGAGTTCGCCATCGTGATGACCGGGCTCACCGACGTGGGGCAGGCGCGTGAGCTGGCCGACCGGGTGGTGCGGGTGCTGGCCGAGCCGGTGTCCCTGGACGGGCTCCCGCTGGACGTCGGCGGGTCGATCGGCATCGCCCTCTTCCCCGAGCACGGCGAGGACTTCGCCACCCTGATGCGTCACGCCGACGTGGCGATGTACGACGCCAAGCACCGCAACGACACGGTCGCCGTCTACGCCGCTGAGTCCGACCACAACTCCGCCGAGCGGCTCGGGCTCCTCGCCGACCTGCGCCGGGTGCTGGAATCCGGCCCGGCCACCGGCGGTCCGGCCGCCACGGGCTCGACTGCCGGCGGCTCGGCCGGCACCGGCGCGCTGGATGTCGGGCCGGGCGGAACCCGTGGCGGCGACGGCGCCACCCTCCCCGCGCCGTCCCTGCCCGCCACCGAGCCGGCGGGCGACGGCGCGACGCCCCTGCCCGCCGGGGATCCGGTGCCGAACGGCACGGCGGCCGCCTGGACAGGCGGGGGCGCGGCGCCGGGCGGCGCGGCATCGGCCGGGCCAGGCAGGGAGCCGGTTTGGCGCGGCGCCCCGACCGCCGTGCCGGGCGGGGAGGCGTCGAGCGGTGCGGCGACGACCGGGGGCGGGCGGCGTTCGCGCCGGACGGCGGTTGGCCGGCCCGGTCGCCGGTGGTGGACCCGGCGGCAGCGGCCCGACCCGGCCCACCAGGACGACGAGTTGATCGCCCGGATCCTCGCCGGCGCCGACCCGATCCGGCGGCGGGCGTCCACCACCCCCATCGTTGACCGGCGGCGCGCGGCGGAGCCCGACCGACCGCGACCGGTGGGCGAGCCGGCCGAGGTTCGCCAGGCCGAGCCGGCTGGTTTCGCCGCCGGTGGGGCGCAGCCCGGCGGCGCGGCGTCGCTGCCCGGTCGGGACGGCGACGCCCTGCCGGCGGCCCACCCCGCCGCGCCGACCGCCGAGGCCGGCGAGATCACCATGTACTACCAGCCGCAGATCGCCATCGCCACCGGCGAGGTGGTCGGCGTCGAGGCGCTGCTGCGCTGGCGGCACCCACGGCGGGGCATGGTCGACCCGGAGGAGCTGATCCGGGTCGCCGAGCAGAGCGCGGTGATGCGCCTGCTCACCCGGCGGGTGGTCGACGACGTGGTGGAGCAACTCGCGAAGTGGTCGGCCGCCGGCATCGGGCTGCGGGCGGCGGTGAACGTCAGCGTCCGGGACCTGCACACCGGGGAGATCGCCGACCAGATCGCCGACCGGCTCGCCCGGTACGGCGTACCGCCGCAGCGGCTGCAACTGGAGATCACCGAGGGGGCGCTGATGGCCGACCCGCGCCGGGTGCTGGCCACCATCGCCCGGCTGCACCGGATCGGGGTGGGTATCGCGCTGGACGACTTCGGTACCGGCTACTCGTCGCTGCAACACCTGCGCCGGTTGCCGCTGTCCGAGGTGAAGGTCGACCGGTCCTTCGTCCTCGGGATGGCCGAGGACGCCGACGACGCGGCGATCGTCCGCTCGATGATCGAGCTGGCCGGGGCGCTCGGGCTGCGGGTGGTCGCCGAGGGCGTGGAGGACGAGCGGACCTGGCGGATGCTGCACGCGGCCGGCTGTGACGCCGCCCAGGGCTGGTTCTACGCCCGCCCGATGCCGGCCGAGGAACTGGTCGGCTGGTTGGCCCGGTACCGCCCGGTCCGTCCGCTCGGCGGCCCGGACAACGACCTGCCGCGCCGGCCGACCCGCTGAGCCGGCCCGTCCGGCGCGGAGAGGGGGAGTCGGGGGCGCGGCGCCGGGGCGGAACAATAGACTCGCTCCGGTCACCGCGCGTCACGCTCCACCGCCGCGTGGTCGGCACACCGCCCGGAGGAAGCAGCACAGTCACGAAGGGGGCACTGATGGCCGCCATCTCCCGCGAGGAGGTCGCGCACCTGGCGCGACTGTCGCGGCTCGCCGTCACGGAGGAGGAGCTGGACACCTTCGCCGGCCAGCTCGACGTGATCCTCCAGGCGGTCGCCCAGGTAGGCGAGGTCGCCGCCGCGGACATTCCGCCGACCTCGCACTCGGTGCCGCTGACCAACGTCCTGCGCGAGGACGTGGTGACGCCGTGCCTGACCCCCGAGGAGGCGCTGTCGGGCGCGCCCGACGCCGAGGAGCAGCGGTTCCGCGTACCGCGGATCCTGGATGAGGATGTGGCGTCATGACCGACCTGACCAAGCTGACCGCGACGGAGATCGCCGGGCTGGTGGCCGCGGGCGAGACCTCCGCCGTCGAGGTCACCCAGGCCCACCTGGACCGGATCGCGGCCGTCGACGACCGGGTGCACGCCTTCCTGCACGTCGATGCCGAGGGCGCGCTGGCCGCGGCCCGCGCCGTGGACGAGCGGCGGGCCGCCGGTGAGCGGCTCGGCCCGCTGGCCGGCGTGCCGGTCGCGGTCAAGGACGTGCTCACCACCAAGGGCGTGCCGACCACCGTCGGCTCGAAGATCCTGGCGGGCTGGCGCCCGCCGTACGACTCGACGATCGTGCAGCGGCTGCGCGCCGCCGGCACGGTGATGCTCGGCAAGACCAACATGGACGAGTTCGCGATGGGCTCCTCCACCGAGTACTCCGCGTACGGCCCGACCCACAACCCGTGGGACCTGAGCCGGATCCCGGGCGGCTCCGGCGGCGGCAGCGCCGCGGCGTTGGCCGCGTACGAGGCGCCGCTGGCGATCGGCTCGGACACCGGCGGCTCGATCCGTCAGCCCGGCGCGGTCACCGGCACCGTCGGCGCGAAGCCGACCTACGGCGGCACCTCCCGCTACGGCCTGGTGGCGTTCTCCTCCTCGCTGGACACCCCCGGCCCGTGCGCCCGTACGGTGCTGGACGCCGCGCTGCTGCACGAGGTGATCGGCGGGCACGACCCACGCGACTCCACCTCGATCCCGCAGCCGGTGCCGGACGTGGTGACCGCCGCGAAGCGGGGCGCGACCGGCGACCTGACCGGGGTGAAGCTCGGCATCGTCAGCGAGTTCGTCGGCGAGGGCGCCGAGCCGGGCGTGATGGCCGCGTTCCGCGAGTCGGTCGACACGCTCACCAAGCTGGGCGCCGAGATCGTCGAGGTGTCCTGCCCGAACTTCAAGTACGCCCTGCCGGCGTACTACCTGATCGCGCCGAGCGAGTGCTCCTCCAACCTGGCCCGGTTCGACGGCGTCCGGTTCGGCCTGCGGGTCGGCGACGACGGCAACCGGTCGCTGGAGGAGGTCATGTCGCTGACCCGGGAGGCCGGCTTCGGCCCCGAGGTCAAGCGCCGCATCATGATCGGCACGTACGCCCTCTCGTCGGGCTACTACGACGCCTACTACGGGCAGGCGCAGAAGGTCCGCACCCTGATCACCCGCGACTTCACCGCCGCGTTCGAGCAGGTGGACGCGCTGATCTCGCCGACCACCCCGTTTGTGGCGTTCCCGATCGGGGCGCGCACCTCCGACCCGTACCAGATGTACCTGGCCGACCTGTTCACCATCCCGACGAACCTGTACGGCGGCCCGGGCATCTCGGTGCCGTGCGGGCTCTCCGACGGGCTGCCGGTCGGCCTGCAGGTCATGGCCCCGACGATGGCCGACGACCGGATGTACCGGGTCGCCGCCGCGCTGGAGAGCGCCGTCGGCACGTTCACCCCACCGGCGCTGTAGCCGGCGTCGTTCGCATGGTGCCGGCCCGGATCCCGACCGGGTCCTGGCCGGCACCGCGCGGCCGGTCTGCCACCTACCGGCCCTCGGTGTCGCGGACCAGCAGGGCCGCCTGGACGCGGTTCGCACAGTCGAGCTTGGTGAGGATCCGGCTGACATAGGTCTTGATGGTGGTCTCGCTCATGTGCAGCCGCCGGCCGATCTCCGCGTTGGGCAGGCCCTCAGCCACCAGCCCGACGACCTCCCGCTCGCGGGACGTCAACGCGCGCAGCCGTTCGCCGGCATCCTGCCGGCGTCGGGCGGTCACCGGCGTGACCATGGCCAGCACCAGGCGGGTCACGGCGGGGGAGAGCCAGGCGTCGCCGACGTACGCTGCCCGGACCGCCCGGACCAGCTCGTCGGGGGTGCAGTTCTTGAGCACGAATCCCGCCGCGCGGTGCTGGAGGGCGTGCAGTACGTTCGGTTCCGCGCCGAAGGACGTCAGCACCACCACCCGCAGCTCCGGCGCCTGCCGACGGAGTTCCTCGATCGCGCCCAGCCCGTCCAGCACCGGCATCTTGAGGTCGATCAGCGCGACGTCCACGCGGTGCCGGACGGCCTCCGCCACGGCTGTCCGGCCATTCTCCGCCTCGGCGAGGACCGTGATGTCCGGCGCCGACTCCAGCACGGTGCGGATGCCGGCCCGGATCAGCGGTTCGTCGTCGGCGACCAGCACTCTGATCACTCAGCCCACCCCCGTGAGGATGCTCGCAGGGAGGAACACGAACATCAGCACCGCGGCGGCGAACCCGACAGCGACCGTACGGAAACGTCCGACCGTGAGCGGGTGGTCGTCGTCGGCGGGCTGCTCCGCGACGCCGGACGGTAGGCAGGGCAGCATCGCGTAGAGCCGGAACGACCCCTCGGCCAAGCGGTGATCCAGGAACCCGCCGACCGGGAGGAGCCGCTCGCTCAACCCGGTCAGGCCGTGGCCCGACCCGACGCCCTTGCGTGGGGTCGGCGGGTCGGCCAGCGGATTGACGACGGTGAGCAGCAGCGCGTCGTCCTCCCAGCCGACGTCGACAGTGACCGGCTGACCCGGGGCGTGCTTGACGGCGTTGGTCAGCGCCTCCTCGACGACCCGGTACGCCGCCTGCTCGGCCGTGGTCGCCAGCGGCAGCGCCTCGCCGTGTTCGTGCAGCGTCACCGGCACCCCGGCCGCCTGGAACTCGGCCACCAGCCGGCCGATCGCCGGCACCCCCGTCGACCCGGCGGGTGCCTCGTCCCGTTCGCGGAGCGCCCCCACCAGCTCGTACAACTCGACCATCGCCGTGCGCGTCGCGGTCGCCAACTGGCGGACCTCCTGCTGCTGCCGCGGTGGCAGCTCCGCCACCTCCAGCGCGGCGGCCTGGACCGACACGAGACTGAGCCGGCGACCGAGCGAATCGTGCATGTCCCGGGCGATCCGCAGCCGTTCGTCGAGCCGTTCCCGCTCGGCGAGGATCTCCTGTTCCCGGCGGAGCTGCCGGTTGCTCCGGTCGAGCGCCGACACCAGCCGCTCGTGCTGCGCCAGGTACCTGCCGACCAGCAGCGGCAGCGCGACGAACACGACGAACGTGGCGACGACGGGGGCGATTCCGGGCGCGCCCCGGGCGGTTACCACCTGCGCACCGAGACCGCCGACCGCCGCGCCCATGGTCACGGCGGTGCCGGTCGCGGAGAAGACCGCCCGCCCGGCCTGGTAGGCGGCCCAGAGCAGCAGGACGTTCGTGCCACCGGTCAGCGTGGCCAGGGCCAGCGCGGCCACGAACGAGGCCGCGGGGCTCCGGTACCGCAGGGCGATCACCAGCACGACGGCCAGCGCGTATCCCGCGATGGCCACCGGGGGCAGGCCATCGGAGTGGGCGGCCATCAGGAGCAGGGTGTCCACCGCGGCCACGATGGCGGCGAGAAGATACTTGGCCACGACTAGCAGGCTATAGCGCGCGACGCCGGGTCAACTTTGGTGACGGAGACCGGGAACCTTCGAGGACTGTCGCCGTTCCGCCCGGTCCCTAGCCTGGTTCCGGTGATCGAAGTGCGCAATCTCAGCAAGCGGTACGGGAGCACGGTCGCCGTGGACGGCCTCACCTTCACCGTGCGGCCCGGGCAGGTGACGGGCTTCCTCGGACCGAACGGCGCCGGGAAGTCGACCACGATGCGAATGATGCTCGATCTTGAACGGCCCTCCGGCGGTCAGGTGCTGATCGACGGCTCGCGCTACCGGCTGCTGTCCGGACCACTACGCCAGGTCGGCGCCCTGTTGGAAGCCGGGGCGGTGCACCCCGGCCGCAGCGCGTACCACCACCTGCTGTGGCTGGCGCAGAGCAACCGGATTCCGACGGCCCGGGTCCGGGAGGTCCTGGAGCTGGTCGGTCTGGCCGACGTGGCGAGGAAACGGGTCAAGGGCTTCTCGCTCGGCATGGGTCAGCGGCTCGGCATCGCCGCGGCGCTGCTCGGCGACCCGCCGGTGCTGCTGTTCGACGAGCCGGTCAACGGGTTGGACCCGGAGGGCGTGCGGTGGATCCGGAACCTGATGAAAGGGCTGGCCGCCGAGGGACGCACGGTCTTCGTCTCCAGCCACCTGATGAGCGAGATGGCGCTCACCGCGGAACGCCTGATCGTGATCGGCCGTGGTCGGCTGCTCGCCGACACCACCGTTGGTGGCTTCATCGAGGCCTACGCCCACTCGTACGTCCGGATCCGTACGCCGGAGCCGGAGCGGATGCGTGACGCGCTGACGGCGGCCGGCATCGGGGTTCGGCAGGCGGCGGACGGCGCGTTGGAGACACACGGGGCGCAAGCCCCGGAAATTGGCGAGTTGGCTGCGGCGCACGGTCTGACCGTCCACGAGGTCAGCACCCAGTCGGCCACGCTGGAGGAGGCGTTCATGAGGCTCACCGAGGACACCGTCGAGTACCGGGCCGTCGGAGGGCAGCGATGAGCGCCGGGGCAGTCCTCACCTCCGAATGGACCAAGATACGGACTGTCCGGTCGACCGGCTGGCTTCTCCTGCTGGGTTTCACCCTCTGCGTCGGCCTCGCCGCCCTGTTCGGGCTCAGCTTCCGCAACCCTTCGCCCAACGGATCGGCATACTTCGACCCGCTCTTCGCCACGTTCTACAGCCTCACCCTCGGCCAACTCGCGCTGGTGGCGTTCGCGGTGCTCGTGGTCGGCGCTGAGTACGGCTCCGGCACGATCCGCACGTCGCTGGCGGCGGTACCCCGCCGGGGCGTGTTCTACGGCGGCAAGGTGCTCGCCGGCGCGCTGCTGGTCGCGGGCGTCTCGTTGGTCACCGTGCTGGCCACCTTCGTCGTGGCGCAGGCGGCGCTCGGCCCGCGCGGTACAACCCTCGGCGCGGACGGGGTGCCGCAGGCGATCGTCGGCGCGTGGCTCTATCTGACGCTGATCTGTGTGTTCGCCATGGGGGTGGCGACGATGCTGCGCAGTTCGGCGCTGTCGCTCGGGATCCTGATCCCGCTGCTCTTCCTCGGTGGGCAGGGGCTCGGCAACATCCCGAAGCTGAAGACCGTGACGCAGTTCCTGCCGGACCAGGCCGGCTGGGTGATCATGCACCTGGCCGGGCCGCCGGACGATCCGCGCTGGGCCCGCGCGTACGGCCCCTGGGCCGGACTGGGCATCCTCGCGCTCTGGGCCGCCGCCGCCCTCGTCGGCGGCTACCTGGTGCTGAAACGACGCGACGCGTGAGCGCCACCGGGTGGGCGGGCGCGCCCCGCGCGATCGTCGCCGCACCGCCGGCCCACTTCGCGCCCGAGCCGCTGATACGCGATATTCCGGGCGTCGGACAATCCCGCGCGAGGTCGGGCCGGACCAGCCACTAGGCTTGGTCGGGTCTGTCCGGGTGTCGAGAGCTGGAGTACCGATGAGCGCGATCGTCCTGCCGTCGTACGACGAGGTTGTCGAGCGTTATGAGCCGGTGATCGGCCTGGAGACCCACGTCGAGCTGGGCACGAACACCAAGATGTTCTGCGGCTGCCCGACCGACTTCGGCGGCGCGCCGAACACCCGGGTCTGCCCGGTCTGCCTGGGCCTGCCCGGCTCGCTGCCGGTGGCCAACAAGGCGGCCATCGAGGCGACCATCCGGATCGGCCTGGCGCTGAACTGCTCCATCGCCGAGTGGTGCCGGTTCGCCCGGAAGAACTACTTCTACCCGGACATGCCGAAGAACTTCCAGATCAGCCAGTACGACGAGCCGCTCTGCGTCGACGGCTACCTGGACGTCGAGGTGAACGGCGAGCTGGTGCGGATCGGCATCGAGCGGGTGCACCTGGAGGAGGACACCGGCAAGACGCTGCACGTCGGCGGCGCCACCGGCCGGATCCACGGCGCTACCGAGTCGCTGGTCGACTACAACCGGGCCGGCATCCCGCTGGTCGAGATCGTCACCAAGCCGGTCGCCGGCACCGGCGCGCTCGCCCCCGAGGTGGCCCGGGCGTACGTCACCGAGCTGCGTGACGTGATCCGCTCGCTGGGCGTCTCCGACGTGCGGATGGAGGAGGGGTCGCTGCGCTGCGACGTCAACACCTCCCTCAACCTGCCCGGGCAGGAGTGGGGCACCCGCACCGAGACCAAGAACGTCAACTCGCTGCGGTCGGTCGAGCGGGCCGTCCGGTCGGAGATCATCCGGCAGGCGTCCGTCCTCGACGCGGGTGGCCGGATCACCCAGGAGACCCGGCACTTCCACGAGGACACCGGCGACACCACGCCCGGCCGGTCCAAGGAGACCGCCACCGACTACCGGTACTTTCCGGAGCCGGACCTGGTGCCGCTCGCGCCGGACCCGGCCTGGGTCGTCGAGCTGAAGGCCGCCCTGCCGGAGCTGCCCCGGCTGCACCGGCGCCGGCTGCAGGAGCAGTGGGGCCTGTCCGAGGCGGACATGCAGTCGGTGCTCAACGCCGGCGCGGTCGAGCTGATCGAGCAGACCGTGGCCGCCGGCGCCAGCCCGGCCGCCGCCCGCAAGTGGTGGCTGGGCGAGCTGTCCCGGCGGGCCAACGAGACCGGCGTGGAGCTGGCCGACGTCGGGGCCACCCCGGCCCAGGTCGCCGAGCTGCAGGGCCTGGTCGACGCCGGCAAGCTCAACGACAAGCTGGCCCGGGTCGTGCTGGAGGGCGTGGTGGCCGGCGAGGGCTCGCCGACCGAGATCATGACCAACCGCAACCTGGAGGTCGTCTCGGACACCGGCGCGCTCACCGCCGCCGTCGACGAGGCGATCGCCGCCAACTCGGCGATCGCCGAGAAGGTCCGCAGCGGCAAGGTCGCCGCGGCCGGCGCGCTCGTCGGCGCGGTCATGAAGGCCACCGGCGGCCAGGCGGACGCGAAGACGGTCCGCGAGCTGATCCTGGCGCGCCTCGGCGTCCAGGGCTGAACCACCCGCGGACGGGCCGCCGCCGGGAGCGGTGGCGGCCCGTCCCGCCGACTTCCGCAATGCGCGCGATCCGCGCCACCCCTCGGCAGGGCGTCAACGGCGACGCCCGGATGGAGCCACCGTGAACCAGCACGACCTCGACGTCCTCGACGAGATCCAGCGGCGGGTGCTCTGGCTCGCCACCCGGATCGTCGACGCGGCCAACCATGACCGCGACACCGGCGACGGGGTGAAGGTGGGCGGGCACCAGGCGTCCAGCGCGTCGCTGGTCACCGCGATGACCGCGCTCTGGTTCGCGCACCTGGACGCCGAGGACCGGGTGGCGGTCAAGCCGCACGCGTCGCCGGTGTTCCACGCCATCCAGTACCTGCTCGGCAACCTGGACCGGTCGTACCTGACGAAGCTGCGGGCCCGGGGCGGCCTCCAGTCGTACCCGTCGCGCACCAAGGACCCGGACGAGGTGGACTTCTCCACCGGCTCGGTCGGGCTCGGCGCGGCGGCCCCGCTGTTCGCCGCCGCCACCCGGCGCTACGTGGACGCGCACTTCGGGCCGCGCCCACGGTCCCGGTTCATCGCGCTGATCGGCGACGCCGAGCTGGACGAGGGGAACATCTGGGAGGCGGTCGCCGACCCGGCCACCACCGGGCTGGGCAACGTCATGTGGCTGGTCGACTTCAACCGCCAGTCGCTGGACCGGGTCGTCCCCGGGGTGCGGATCAACCAGTGGCGCGGCCAGTTCGAGGCGGCCGGCTGGCACGTGGTCGAGGTCAAGTACGGCCGCAAGCTCGCCGAGGCCTACGACCGCCCGGGCGGCGCGGCGCTGCGGTCCTGGATCGACGCGATGCCCAACGAGCAGTACCAGTCGCTGTTCGGGCTGGCCGGCCCGGCGCTGCGCAAGCAGTTCCTCGACGGCGCGCCGGCCGGCATCGCGGAGTTCATCGCCGACATCCCCGACGAGGAGCTGGGGCCGCTGGTCACCGACCTCGGCGGGCACGACCTGGCGGCGCTGCTCGACGCGTACGCCCAGTGCGACGCGGTCACCGACCGGCCCAGCGTGGTCTTCGCGTACACGGTGAAGGGCTGGGGGCTGCCGATCGCCGGCAACCCGCGCAACCACTCCGCGCTGCTCACCACGGAGCAGGTCGGCGCGCTGCGCGCCGCGCACGGGTTGACGCCGGAGACCGAGTGGGACCGCCTCGACCCGGCGTCCCCGGCCGGCATCCGGGCCGGCGAGCGCCGGGAGGCGCTGTCCCGCCCGCCGCGGCAGCGGGCGCTGGGCGTCACCGTCCCGGAGACCACCCGGGTACGCGCCAGCAAGCCGATCTCCACCCAGGAGGTCTTCGGCCGGGTGCTGGTGGACCTGGCCCGCGACCCGGAGGTCGGGAAGTACCTGGTGACCACCGCCCCGGACGTGGCCACCTCGACCAACCTCGCCGGGTTCATCAACAAGACCGGGGTGTTCGCCCCGACCGAGCAGCGCTCCTGGACCGAGGACCGGATGCTGCGCTGGACCGAGAGCCCCGCCGGCCAGCACATCGAGCTGGGCATCTCGGAGATGAACCTGTTCCTGCTGCTCGGCCAGCTCGGCCTCTCGTGGGACCTGTCCGGCCAGCCGCTGCTGCCGGTCGGCACGGTCTACGACCCGTTCGTGCTGCGCGGCCTGGACGCCTTCCTGTACGGCACGTACTCCGGCTCCCGGTTCGTGGTCGCCGGCACCCCGTCCGGGATCACCCTCGCCCCGGAGGGCGGCGCCCACCAGTCCACCATCACCGCGTCGGTGGGGCTGGAGCTGCCCGGCGTGACCTTCGTCGAGCCCGCGTACGCGGCCACCCTGGACTGGCTGCTCTGCGACGCGCTGGGTCAGATCGCCGGCGGGGCGAGCCCGTCGGCCACCGCCGCCCCGGCCGAGGACGGGGCGTACTACTTCCGGCTCAGCACCCGCCCGATCGACCAGGCGCCCTTCGAGGCGGCCCGGGCCCGGCTGGGCGACGCGGTGCTGCGCCGGCAGGCGGTCGCCGGGGCGTACCGGCTGGTCGACGCGCACCAGGCGTATCCGCACCTGGCCGACGCACCGGTGGTGCAACTGGCCGCGTCCGGCGCGGTGCTGCCCGAGGTGCTGGCGGCGGCGGCGGAGCTGGCCGAGGAGGGCATCGCCGCCCACGTGGTGGACGTGACCAGCCTGGACCGGCTCTACCGGGCCTGGCAGCGCACCCTGCGCCAGGGCGTCCGCACCGCGACCGTGCCGAGCGTGCCGGGCGCGCTGCGCACCGCCTTCGCCGACCGGGTGCCGGTGGTGACCGTGCACGACGCCGCGTCGCACGCGATGGCCTGGCTCGGCTCGGCGCTCGGCGCCCCGGCGGTGCCGCTCGGGGTGGACGAGTTCGGTCAGTCCGGCAGCGTCGGCGAGTTGTACGAGCTGCACGACCTGCTGCCCGGCAGCATCGTCAACGCCGCCCTCGCCGCCCTCGCCCTGCGCTGAGTCGCCCCGCCGGTCAGCGGGTCGGGGTGGGGGTGACCGGAACCGGGGCGCCGGCCTTCGGGTCCTCCACGATGTGCCGCTCCAGGTTCACCTGGGCCTGGCCGGTGCCGCCCACGGTGATGTCGTCGTACGCCTGGAGCAGCTTGTCCTTGTCGAAGTAGAGCACGCTCATGGTCAGCGGGGTCGGCTTCTCGCCCTCCAGGCCACGCAGCCCGGCGCCGCCGGTCGAGCCCTGCACCATCAGCTGGGTCGGCATCTGCCCGGCCACCTCCGGCAGCTTCGACACCTGCCGGTTGTGGGTGTGCCCGGCGAGCACCAGCGGGCAGGTCCCGGAGAGCGGGCCCGCCGAGGCCGGGTCGTGCACCAGCGCGATGTTCACCGGCCGTGGCGAGCTGCGTACCGTCAACGCCAGCTGCTCGCCGGCACCGATCACCTGGTCGGCGACCTGCTTGGTGAGGCCGCTGCCGGCCGGCGAGGTGTTCTTGTCCGGCGTGAAGCGCGGGTCGCCGATGCCGGCGATGGTGAGCCCGGCGACCGTCGTGGTGCTGTTGTTCAGCACGATCGCGTTCGGCTGGCGGGCCACCGCGGCCGCCGTCCGGCCCGAGTCGTGGTTGCCCCGGATGAAGACGTACGGCTTCTTGAGCAGCCCGATCGAGCCGACGTAGTTGGCCTCCGGCTCGCTGCCCCAGTCGGTGATGTCGCCCGTGTCGATCACCACGTCGATGCCGAACTGCTCCACCACGGTGCGGATCAGCTGCCAGCCGGTCGGGTTGAGGTGCATGTCGGAGACGTGCAGCACCCGGGTGGTGTCCGGCTCGGGCTCGTAGACCGGCAGCGCCGACACAGTGGTGTAGAGCTGGCTGACGTTGCCGACGAGCCGCTGGAGCTGCTCGGCGTAGCGGGTGTAGTCGTTGGCGATCCGGCGCGCGTCGCCGACGATCGCCGGGGCGTTGACCAGCAGGCCCTCGTAGCGGGGCTCCTCGATCGACTGCGGGCGCAGGGTGGCCGCGGCGGTGCCGAGGCTGCCGGCGGTGACCAGCAACGCCAGCGTGCCGGCCCAGGCCGCCCGGCGGGTGTTCCGGAACACCAGCAGCGCCAGCACCAGGGTGACCAGCACGGCCGAGGCCACGGTACGCAGGCCGAGCCGCATCACTCCCTCGCGGACGTCGTCGACCGCCGACTGGCTCGCCCGGTTGATGCTCGCCGGGTCGTCGAGCAGCGCCTCGGTGCGCCCCTGGTCGAGCGCGCCCAGCTCGACGGTCAGGTGGGTCGGCCCGTCGTGGCTGTCCAGCAACAGCGCGCCCAACGGCGGGATGTCGACGGTGGTGCCGCCGCTGACCGCCGGGGCCACCCGCAGGTCGGCGTGGAACGGCCCGATGTCGGTGCTCACCTGCCCGCCGGCCAGCACCCCGACCACCACTCCGACCAGGGTGACGACCAGTACGGCCAGGGTCATCCCCAGCCGGCGCAGCGGCCGGCGCCAGTCGGGTCGGGAGCGCGGGCGCGCTCCGAACGGCACGTCGGGGGCGGGGCCGGTCACCGGAGTCTCCTCGCCGCCGTCGCCGTGTCGCTCGTTCTGCTGCCCATCCATGTGTTCCCGACCTGCCCAGTGAAGGATCTTGACAAACCCGCGGGTGCCGTCAGCTTCGGCCGGCCCCGCCGTCGGCGAAGACCAACCGCAGCAGCCGGTCGTCCTCGGGCGCCGGGTCGCCCCGCCCGTCGTGGTTGGAGGTGCTCACCCAGAGCGAGCCGTCCGGGGCGGCGACCACCGCCCGCAGCCGGCCGTACCGGTTGGTCAGCAGCTCCCGCGGCTGGCCGAGGACGGTGCCGGTGTCGGTCAGCTCGACCAGCCAGAGCCGCTTGCCCCGCAGACACCCGGTGACCAACAACCGGTCCACCGCCGCCATTCCCGAACAGGACGCGTCCGAGGTGGGCCACTGGACGACCGGGTTGACGAAGCGCTTGTCGTCCTCGCGCCCCTCGACCTGCGGCCACCCGTAGTTGCGGCCCTTGGTGATCTCGTTGATCTCGTCCCAGGTGTTCTGGCCGAACTCGACGGCGTACATCCGCTTGCCGGCGTCCCAGGCCAGGCCCTGCACGTTGCGGTGGCCGATCGACCAGACGGGGGAGTCGGGGTACGGGTTGCCGGGCGCCGGCTTGCCGTCGGCGGTGATCCGCAGGATCTTGCCGCCGAGCCGCTTCGGGTCCTGCGACTGCGGCCGGTCGCCCGCGTCGCCGGTGCTGGCGTAGAGCCGCCCGTCCGGGCCGAAGGCGAGGCCGCCGCCGTTGTGGATGCCGGCCTTGGGAATGCCGGTCAGGATCGGGGTCGGTTCCTCGCCGAGCCGCAGCCGGGCGACCCGGTTGTCCCGCTCGGTGGTGTAGTAGACGAAGACCGCCCGGTCCTTGGCGTAGTCGGGGGAGACGGCGATGCCCATCAGGCCGCCCTCGCCGGCGGCGGCCACGTCGGCGATGGTCTGCACCGCGGTGACCTTCAGCCCGTCCGGCCCCGACTCGGGGCCGACCTTGAGGATCCGGGCGGTGTCCCGCTCGGTGACCAGCGCGCCGCCATCGGGCAGGAAGGCGATGCCCCAGGGCACCCGCAGCCCCTTGGCCAGCACGGTGGTGACCACCTGCTGGCCGGCCCCGCCGGGGCTGGCCGTCGCCGAGGGGGTCGGCAGGTTGGGTGGCTCGCCGGCCGGGTCGGGTTCCGGCTCGCCGAAGCTGCAGCCGGTCGCCGCCAGCAGCAGCGCCGCGCACGGCGCCGCGATGGCCGCCCGGAGGCGGCGGGTGCGGGGGTACGGGGGACGGGCGCTCACCGGCCCAAGGTTAGCCCGCTGGCGCCCGGAAACCGGCCCGACGGAGCCGACCCGCGGTGCGCGGTCAGGTGGCCGCCCCCTGCGGACCCACCGCCTCCGGTGCGGGCGGCCGGACCGGGCGCGTGGTCAGCGGGCCCGGACGGCGAGCAACGCGACGTCGTCCTCCCGGCTGTCGGCGCCGGCCAGCAGCAGGTCGCAGAGTTCGGCCAGCGGCAGCACGTGGGTGTCGGCCAGCCGGTCGAGCAGCTCCGACGTGCCGTGGTCGATGGACCGGTCCCGACGCTCCACCAGCCCGTCGGTGTAGAGCAGCAGGGTGTCGCCTGCGGCGAGGTCGGTGGTCCGGGTGGTGCGGGACACCGGCCGGGTCAGCCCGAGCAGCGGCTCCGGCGGCCCGGCGAGCGGCCGGACCGTCCCGTCGGCCCGCACCATCAGCGGGGCCGGGTGCCCGGCGTTGCACCAGCTGACCGACCAGCCGCCCGCGCTGTCGCGGCGCAACCGGAGCAGGGCGGCGGTGGCGGCGGAGCGGATGCCCAGTCCGCGGATCACCTCGTCCAGGTGGGTCATCAGCTCGCCGGGGGCGTACGGCCGGCCGAAGGCGTTGCCCCGGACCAGGTTGCGCAGCTGCCCCATGGTGGCCGCCGCCTCGATGTCGTGGCCGGCGACGTCCCCGATGGCCGCGACGAGGTCCCCGTCGGGCTGGACGAACGCGTCGTACCAGTCGCCGCCGACCTCCACCCGGTCGGCAGCCGGCTGGTACCGGGCGGCCAGCTCCAGGTCCCGGGTCGTCGGCAGTTGCGGCAGCATGCTGTGTTGCAGGACGTGCGCGACGTGCCGCTGCTCGCCGTAGATCGAGCTGTTGCCGATCGCCTGCCCGGCGCGGCGGCCGACATCCAGTGCGGTGAGCAGGTCGCCGTCGTCGAAGCTCCGCCGCCCCGGCCCGTTGACCAGGGTGATGGTGCCCAGCACCCGGCCGCGCCCGGTGTCGGTGACCGGCACGGTCAGGTGCGAGGCGAAGCCGACCCGGGCGGCGATCTCCGGCATCTCCGGGCCGATGCTGCCGCGCCGGACGTCGGCGAGGCTGCCGGCGCCACCCAGCACCGGCCGGCCGGTCCGCAGCACCGCGCGGGTGATCGACTCGGGGCTGAGCCGGGTGCGCATCAGCTCGGCGAAGCGGGCCACGTCGGCCGCGTGGGCCGGGTCCCGGTGGGTGGTGGCCACCTCGTGCGGCGAGCCGTCCGGCCCGACCAGCGTCACCAGGCACCAGTCGGCCAGCAGCGGCACCATGGTGTCGCCGAGCCGGCGCAGCGCGGTGGAGACCTCCAGCGTGCCGGCCAGCGTCTCGCTCAGCCCGGCCAGCAGCTCCAGCCGGGCGTGCGCATCCTCGGCCCGCCGCTTGGCCTGCTCGGCGCCGTCCAGCGCGATCCGCAGCCGCAGCTCGGACGAGCAGGCGGCGGCCAGGTCGGCGAGCGTGCGCAGCTGGTCGGCGGTCCAGGCGCGCGGTTTGCTGTCGATCGCGCAGAGCGCGCCGAGCACCCGACCGGCCAGGTCGGTCAGCGGCATCCCGGCGTACGCGACCACGCCCAGGTCGGGCACCGCCAGGTTGTCCCGCACCCGGGGATCGAGCCGGGCGTCCGGCAGCACCATCGGCGCCTCGAGGTCGACCACGTGCTGGCAGAACGAGTGGCTCAGCGGCGTCTGCCGCAGCGCGGCCCAGGGCTCCGGCAGGCCGACCGCCCCGGGAAAGAACTGCCGGTCGGCGGCGACCAGCGAGACCAGCGCCACCGGCACGTCGAGCAGGTCACCGACCAGCCGGGCGAACCGGTCGAACGCCTCGTCCGGCGCCGGCCCCAGGCCGGTCTCGTCCAGCGACCGCAGCCGGCCCGGGTCGGCCAGCACCGGGCTCGTAACGGAACGCGGGGCGCGCTGTTCACGGGGGCCGTCGGTCATCGTGCACCTGTCTGGCGAGCGGGGCGAAGGGAGGCCGACCGGCGCTCCGGCCACCCGTATACCCCGGCGAATCAGCGCCGACTCGTGCCGCCGGGGCGGTCGCGGTCGTCGTCTGCGTCACCCCGCCGACGGTCCGGGTCGGCCCGCCCACCGGGGGCACCCGTCCGGGTGCCGGAACCCGCCCCGGCCGGCCGATCACCGGGGCGGGGGCCTAGTGTCGGCGGGCGTGAAGGTATGGATCCCGCACGAGGCCGGGCGGGTGCTGCTCGGCGAGCCGCCGCCGGGCGTCACGGTCGAGGTGGCCGAGGACCCGACCCGGCTCCCCTCGGCGGTGGCCGGCGTCCGGTTCTGGGTGCCGCCGTTCCTGGCCGGTCCGGCCGCCGCGGCGCTGGTGCGCGAGCTGCCGGACCTCGCGGTGGTGCAGCTGCTCTCCGCCGGGGCGGACGCCTGGGTCGGCCGGATCCCGGACGGGGTGACGCTCTGCGACGCGCGCGGGGTGCACGACCCGTCCACCGCCGAGTGGGTGGTCGCCGCGATCCTGTCCCAGCTGCGCGCCTTCCCCGCGTTCGCCCGGGCGCAGGCCCGCCGGGAGTGGGCGTACGACGCGGAGGCGCCGACCGATGAGCTGGCCGGCAAGCGGGTCCTGATCGTCGGAGCCGGCTCGATCGGCTCGGCGGTGCGGGCCCGGCTCGCCCCGTTCGAGGTCGACTTCACCCTGGTCGCCCGCACCGCCCGCCCCGAACAGGGGGTGTCCGCCGTCGACGAGCTGCCGCGGCTGCTGCCGGAGGCGGACGTGGTGGTGCTGCTGGTGCCGCTGACCGAGCAGACCCGGGGCCTGGTCGACGAGAAGTTCCTCGCCGCGATGCGGGACGGCGCGCTGCTGGTCAACGCCGCCCGCGGGCCGGTCGCCCGGACCGACGCGCTGGTCGCCGAGCTGTCCACCGGCCGGATCTCCGCCGCGCTGGACGTCACCGACCCGGAGCCGCTGCCCGCCGACCACCCGCTGTGGGCGATGCCGAACGTGCTGCTCACCCCGCACGTGGCCGGCTCGGTACGGGGGCTGCTGCCGCGCGCGTACCGGCTGGTCGGCGATCAGGTGCGGCGATTCGCGGCCGGGGAGCCGCTGATCAACGCCGTGGTCGACGGGTACTGAGCCGCCGGCCCGCGGGCCCGCGCCGCAGGTCGCCCGGCCGCTGTCGTGGGTTTCGCCGGACGCCGCCGCGGCGCGGCGGTTGGCTCCCGCTCAGCCGGCCGAGCCCGGGAGGGCCTGCCCGGTGGCCGAGACGAGCCGGGGCAGGTCGGTGCCGCGTACCGCCGGCAGCACCACCTGTTGCCCGTCGTCGAGCCGGGCGACCGCCCGCCCGCGCGGGTCGGTGACCAGTTCCACGACGTGCTCCCAGCCGATCCGGCGCTGCCCGGCGAGCGCCCGCAGCCGCAGCTCCCGGGCGTCGGCGTCGGTGCCGGCCCGCCACGCCCAGAGGCCCACCGCCACCGGCACGAGCAGCACCGGCAGCAGGTACCAGCGGGCGCTGGCCAGCGGCAGGGCGCCGATGGCCGCGATGACCGCGGCGACCAGGATCGCCTGGTTGTAGCGGAAGCGGACGGTGTCGGAGCGGCTCACCCCCCGATGATCCCACCCCGGCCCGGTGCCGTTCCCGTCGGGCGGGAACCCGGCCCGGGCATCGACTCGATAGTGACGCGAGTCACTGTCCGGTGCCCGTCACCCGGCGGGCCGCCCCGTCGTTCGGCTGAGGTGGACGGTGGACTCGGCTCCGCGCCGCCGTCCGCGCCCCGCACCGCCCCCGTGCCCCCTCACGAAGGCGATCGCCGTGCCCCTTCCGTACCCCTCCCTCGCCTCCCTCCCGCCGTCGTCCCGACGCCTCCGGCGCCACGCCGCCGACGCGGCCGGCCCGGCGGTAGCGCTGGTC
>NZ_QGSW01000144.1:0-2479 GCF_003176715.1 Micromonospora sp. S4605 | reverse complement strand
GCGCCCCGACCGACCCGCCCGCGTCGCCCGACGGCGGGCGTCGCCGCATGGTCGCGATGACCACCTGGGGGGTGGCCTTCGTCGCCGGCTGGCTCGCCATCGGGCTGCCCACCGACCCGGCGTACGCGTTCCTGTGGATCTGGGCGGCCACCATCGCCTGGAACTCCACCCGGCCGTGGCGCAGCCACCTGCGCTTCGCCCGGGACTGGGTGCCGGTGGTGCTGCTGCTCGCGGTCTACAACCTCTCCCGCGGGTTCGCCGACAACGGCGCCACGCCGCACGCGTACGAGCTGATCGTCGCCGACCGGTTCATGTTCGGCTGGGCCACCGGGGGCGAGGTGCCCACGGTCTGGCTCCAGGAGCACCTCTACCGGCCCGCGGTGCAGTGGTGGGACGTGGCCGCCAGCTGGGTCTACTTCTCGCACTTCGTGGTGGCGCTGGCCGCCGCCGCGGTGCTCTGGCTGCGCGACCGGGGGCGCTGGGCGGCCTTCATGCGCCGCTGGGCCTTCCTCTGCGCCACCGGCCTGGTCACCTACTTCCTCTACCCGGCCGCCCCGCCCTGGTGGGCGGCGCAGAACGGCCTGCTGGAGGAGGTCGCCCGGATCTCCACCCGGGGCTGGAAGGCGTTCGGCATGCACGGCGCCGGCAACCTGCTCAACGCCGGCCAGATCGCCTCGAACCCGGTCGCCGCGATGCCGTCACTGCACACCGCGTTCGCGCTCTTCGTGGTGCTGTTCTTCCTGCGGCAGACCCGGCGACGCTGGTGGCCGCTGCTGCTGGCCTACCCGCTGGCGATGACCTTCACCCTGGTCTACTGCGGCGAGCACTACGTCATCGACGTGCTGGTCGGCTGGGCGTACGTGGGGATGACCTTCCTGGTGGTCGGCCTGGCCGAGCGCTGGTGGGCGGCCCGGAAGGTCCGCCGCGCCGCGCCGGAGCGCGACCCCGGGCCGAGCGACCCGCCGGCCGCCGCCGAGCCACCGGCGGTGCCCGCGACCCGCTGACCGCCGGCGCCGGTCGGCGCGGCCAGGCCGGGGTCGGTGACCGCTCCCCGGCGCGCCGGAACGCTCAGCCGGCGCGGCGGGCGGCGTGCGCGCGGGCCATCAGCTCCGCCGCCAGCGCCCACGCCTCGGCCAGGTCGCGGTCCCGGGCCGCGGCTCCCGCGCCGCCAGCGGTGTCGGCGTGCACGGAGGCCAGCCGCAACCACCGCTGGAGCGGCCCCTGCACCACCCGCACGCTCTGGATCCGGGCGTACGGCACGATCGCCACCTGCCGGGTGAGCAGGCCGGAGCGGACCGCGAAGACCCGCTCGTGCAGGCCGGCGCCGAGCACGCCGCGGCTGAGCGGGTTGAGCCAGCGGGCCCGGGCCGGCGGCGGGCTCAGCGGCAGGGCGCCGATCCGCACCCCGGGCAGCACCTCGGCGACGATCGCCTCGCCGGTCGGCAGGTCACCGACCGGAAGCAGCCGGTCCGGCCGGTTGCGCTCGTCGGCCTCCCCGGCGGAGTAGCCGGCCACCTCCAGCCGCAGCCGGAGCCAGCCCTTGACCCGCCACAGCAGCGGCCAGGTCACCCCGACCGTCTGCACCCGGTGCAGCGGCACCGTCTGGGCGCGGGTCTCCAGCAGGCCGTTGCGCACCCGCAGCGTGCCCTCGTCCCGGGCCAGCCGGAAGTTCCAGTCGTCGAGCACCCGGCGGACCGGTTGCAGCAGCACGCCGGCCATCGCGGTGAGCGTGCTCGCCACCGCGATGAACGACCAGGACCCCGCGGAGAGGAACTGCACCACCACGAAGGCCAGGCCGAACGGCAGGAAGAACGCCTGTGGGGTGAGCAACTGGCTGACCAGCAGGTCCTCGTTGCGCACCGTGTGCAGCGGCCGGCCGGGCGGGACGGCCGCGTCCGGGACGGGGGCCACCGCCGCCGGGGTCGTCGTGCCCGGGGCCGGCCCGGCCGCCCCGGGGGTGACCCGGCCGGCGAGGGCCAGCAGCCGTCCGCGCAGCGCGGCGGCATCGGCCACGCTCAGGTACGCCAGCGGCGCCTCGGTCTTGCCCCCGCCGACCACCTCCAGCCGCAGCTCGGCCAGGCCGGTGAGCTGGGCGAGCAGCGGGCGGACCACCTCGACGGCCTGGAGCCGCTCCAGCGGGATGGCGCGGGTGCGCCGCCAGAGCAGCCCCTCGTACACCCGCAGCTCGCGGCCGACCACGTGGTAGCCGGTGTTGTACCAGCTCACCACCGACAGCACGGTGGCGCCCAGGGCGATCACCACCACCATCGCGGCGAACCAGCCGAAGCCCACCCGGGACAGCGTCGACCAGGACAGGCCGGCGATCACCACCACCAGCGACTTGGCGCCGTGCAGCGCCGGGCTCAGCGGGTGCAGCCGTTGCCGCGGCTCCACCGCGCCCGGCGGTGGCATTCCGCCCGGCGGCGGAGCGGCGCCGGGTGGTGGGACCGCGCTAGGGGGAGACGCGCCGGGTGGCGGG
>NZ_QGSW01000088.1:0-2485 GCF_003176715.1 Micromonospora sp. S4605 | reverse complement strand
GAGGTCGGGGAGGTGGCGTGTGCAGCGGCCGGCCGGGCGGGCAGGTCGCTGCGGGCGGCGAAGATGATCCGGCGGTCCCTGCAGACGATCACGGCGATGCTGCCGTCGCCGGGGTGGAAGCCGAGGAGGTACGGCACCGCGGTCACCAGGTCGGCTGGGGATCGCACGGTCAGCTTGTTGTCTGAGAACGACATGATGATCTCCAATGCGGGTCTCGGGTCGGCAGGTGACGGAGGGTTCAGTCGCGGTCGGGGTCCAGGTAGAGGTCGATACCGACGTTCTCGACGCTGGCGGTCACCGTGACCAGGTCGATGCCGGGCAGCGCCCGGGTCAGGTCCGCGCGGGCGAGGGCTTCGGCTGCCGCCGTCGCGTCGTCGGAGGTGGCGTGGCCGCGGAGCTGCATCTCGTATTCGTGCCGCCACGGAATCCGCCAACCGTCGTGGTCGCACGTGGCGTACTCGGGGATGGTCCAGCCGTACGCGGTCCACGGCCGCGTCTCGTCCGGGCTGCTGGTGGTGGCCGCCCGCATCACGTCTCGTGCCGCGTCGCAGGCTTCCCGGGTGGTGCCGGCGCCGGCCGGCAGCGTCAGGTCGGCGACCACCGTGACGTGATGTGCCCGCGGCAGCCGGTCGAGCCCGAGATCGACCAGGAACCGTTCGATCCGCTCGGCGGTGTGCTGATAGATGCCACCGATCTCGTCGTCGATCAGGGCGCGGATCGCGCGGGCGCGGATGCGGCGCCGCAGGTCGGCGAGGTCCTGCACCGCGGTGTCACGTGCGGCCGTCGCCGCGGTGAGGTCGCCTGCGAGGTCGGGCAACTGTGCCGCGTCCACGGTTCGTGCGTTGGCGTCGATGTCGTCGTGCGGGACGTCGTCGGGACCGTGGGCGGTCTGCCATGTCAGCCCGGTCACCGTGATGCCGGCGTCTGCCAGCACGCGTAGGTGGCCCTCGAGGATGGCGGGTGCGGCTTCGTAGGCGTCGGCTTCTCGGGCCGCCGTGACCCAGGTATGGAGGGTGACCTGGGCGGTGATGCGGTACTCCTGCGACCCGAGCTGGTCGCTTCCGTTCGCGGCAGGTGTCACGTCGATGACGTGTCGTGGGTAGACCGCTATCGCTGGCTGCAGCAGGCGTAGGTCGTCTGGTACGCCGAAGCGGGCCTGCTCGCGGGCTTCGTCGTGGTTGGTGTGCGACCGCGTGTGCGACAGCTGCGCTTGGGCGGAGATGGTCCATCGTTGCGGCAGCGGTTCCAGACCCCAGGTGGCTAGGGCGTCCTCGCAGCCGGGCCTGCAGATCAGCCTGTTTTGCAGCGCGGTAATGAGTGCGGAGCGGGCTTCGACGGCCAGGGTCTGCCGCTGCTCGATGGCGGCGATCGTTTCGGTGTGCAGGGCGCGGATCTGGTGTGCGAGGCTCTCGTCGGTCATCGCTGCGCTGTCCGATCGCCGGCGGTGGCCCGGTGGGTGTCCGTGACGGATTCGGCGCAGGAAGCCGGTGCCGTGAGGTGAGCCGGACGGGGGCCGCTGTTGTCGCCGGCGAGTGCGGCGACACCGTTGAGGAGGTCGGGCTGGGCGGCGTTGCGGTGGCCGGCGCGGATGTCGCCGTGTGTCAGGTGAAGCATCTGTCCTCCTTCGGACATGAAGAAGGCGGCCACCGGATGGTGGCCGCCTGAAGGGATGGGGATGCCGCGCCCCGGTCGCGTGGGGCGAGGGGCGTGGGTTTATGGGTGCCAGATCCGAGGCTGGCGGCGGCTGCCGACCGGAAATGGTGGGCGCAATGCCGTCCCGCGAGGCGTCAGATCAGAAGCACATGGAAAGGGAAGGTGAGCGTTCAGGCTAGTCGCGCCGGGAGTCCCGGCGGCCGGGCTGTCAGGCTCGGCCTCCTGGCAGAACCTGACAGCGCGGCGATGCCCGCGCTCCTGTCAGGTCTGCTCATCGCACCGGTACCCGACGACCGCAGTACGTTGCGGATAGCGGCAACTGCCGCGTACCGCTCCGCACGACCGGTGCCGAAACACGGGTCGCAAAAATCATCGCCCCGATCGAGGCGCCCGGTCCCGCTGTGCTCTGGATCGGACTCGCCCGCTGACCATCGGCGGGCACGTGGTGACCGGCGAGCCGGGCCGCCCACTGTCTGGCCGTCACCGCAGCAGCTCAGGTATTGAGCGTGGCGGACGGTGGTCGTGAACGCCTCATGCCTCGAGCCGGGCGGCCATAGCGCCGCTACTTCCGCTCGGCGGCAATCGCTCGGCTTCGGACGTGCCCGGCGGCGTCAGGATTCCTGACCGTTCCGAGCATCCTTCAACACCGCCGCAGGACCAACACGTCCTCGTGCGCCACCAGGTGCACGGGGATGCCCCCCCTCGTAGTGGCGTCCCTGATAGTGGTGTAACGCGGTTGGCGTGATTGCCGGACAGCCCGTCCGGCATAGAGCGCGGCCATCGCGTGATCTTTCGAGTGAACCTTCCACAGCACTCTCGAAAGGGCCTACCG
>NZ_QGSW01000161.1:0-2518 GCF_003176715.1 Micromonospora sp. S4605 | reverse complement strand
CCCCGGAACCCGCCCCGGCGGGTCCCTGCCGGACCTGCCGCTGCTGAAGTGCCTGCCGGACCTGACCAAGTTCCCGACGACGTGGACGCCGCCGAAGGAGTGCCAGCTGCCGGAGGGCTGCCTGCTGCTCAAGCCCGGCTCCAAGGTGCCCGTCGGCGGGCTGATCCTGCCCAAGGGGATCGTGCCGCCCGGCACCGCCTTCCCCGCCGGCACGGAACTGCCCGCCGGCACGATCCTCTCCGCCGACTGCATCCTGCCGGTGACCGGCGCGATCACCGGCACGGTCGGCGGCCTGACCGACATCCTCGGAGGCGGGCTGCTGCCATGATCGGACGGACCGCGAAACTTCAGGTCATCGCCTTCGTACTGGTGAGCCTGCTCGGCGTCGGCTACGTCGGGGTGCGCTACGTCGGCCTCGGCGACCGGCTGCTCGGCGGCGGGTACGTGGTGCACGTCGACCTCGCCCGCGCCGGCGGCCTGTTCGCCAACGCCCCGGTCACCTACCGCGGGGTGCCCGTCGGCCGGGTCACCGCGGTCAACCTGCGCGGTGACGGCGTCCGCGCCGACCTGCGGATCGACCGGGACGTCCGGGTGCCCGCCGAGCTGCGCGCGGTGGTGGCGCACCGCTCCGCCGTCGGCGAGCAGTACCTCGACCTGCGGCCGGACCGCGACGACGGCCCGTACCTGCGCGACGGGTCGGTGATCCCCGCCGACCGCACCGGCGTCCCGCTCGCCCCCGAGGTGCTGCTGTCCAACCTGGACGCGCTGGTCCGCTCGGTCGGGCCGGAGGACCTGGCCGTGCTGATCACCGAGCTGGGCACCGCGTTTCAAGGCAACGAGGCCGCGCTCGCCCGGATCCTCGACGCGGGGGACGCGCTGCTCACCGACGCGACAGCGGCCCTGCCCGAGACCCTCGCCCTGATCCACGACGGGCGCACCGTGCTGACCACCCAGGCCGAGTCGGCGGAGGCGTTGCGGCGCTGGGCGCGCGGCCTGGCCGAGCTGGCCGCCACCGTCCGCGAAGCGGACCCCGACCTGCGGCGCGTCCTGGCCGCCGGCCCGCCCGCCGCGACCGAGACGATCGCCCTGCTGCGCGGTCTGGAGCCGACCATCGGCACCCTGCTCGGCAACCTGGTGACCGTCAACGGCATCGCCGCCCGGCGGCTGCCCGGCATCGAGCAGTTGCTCGTGGCGTACCCGATCGCGGTCGCCGGCGGCTTCACCGTCACCCCCGGCGACGGCACCGCCCACCTCGGCCTGGTGCTCAACGTCAACAACCCGCCGTCCTGCGTGTACCGGGGCGGCAGCCGGCAGTGCGGCCCGCAGGACCGGGCGGCCGGCGCCGGGGTGCGCGGCGCCCCGAACGCGCCCCGCCCGGGCGGGGCCGACCCGGCGCCCGCCACCGGCACCCCGCCCGCCGCCACGACCGGGACGGTCGGCTACGACCCGGCGACCGGGCTGGTGCTCGGCTCCGACGGGCGACCGTTGCAGTTCGGCGGGACCGGCGGCCAGTACCGGACCGCCGGTGACCAGTCGTGGAAGCAGTTGCTGCTCGCCGGGGTGACCCCGTGACCGGCAGATCCGAGGAGGAGCCCGTGCAGACCCGCAGGGACCGCAGACTGAAAGTGATCAAGGGCGCCAAGGCCGGCGCACCCGGCCGGCCCGCCCAGCGCCGGCTGGTCAGCCGTCCCGTGCCGCGGCCGGAGCCGTCAATCGAGGCCGTGCTGGAGCGGCTCGACCAGGAGCCGGTGGCGGATCCGGACGACGTCGACGAGCTGACCGCGCTGGGCGACCCGGCCCGGGCCGACGACCCACCCGCCGGGGACGACGCGTCCGCCACCGACGACCCCGCGGCGGCCGACGGGACCGCCGCCGACCGTGCGGCGGTGGACCGGGCCGTGGCCGGCCGCCGGCGAGCTCTCGTGGGCCTGCTCGTGGTGCTGCTCGCCGCGGCCCTGGCCGGGGCCGGGTTCTACGGGCACCGCTGGTACACGGTGCGCGCCGTCGAAGAGGCCCGCCAGGCGGCGGTGGCCGCGGCCCGGCAGGCCAGCGTCGACTTCGTCTCGGTCAGCGCGGCCAGCGTGGACCGGGACCTGCAACGGATCTCCGCCGGGGCGACCGGCGAGTTCAAGGACGAGTTCACCCGGGGCCAGGCGCAGGTGCGCGCCGCGGTGGTGGAGAACAAGGTCGACTCGCGGGGGTCGGTGCTGCGGGCCGGCCTGGTCTCCGGCGACCGGAACCGGGCCGTGGTCATCGTGGCCGTCGACGCCACCGTGAAGAACGCCAAGGCACCCGAGGGCCGGCCGTCGCACTACCGGATCCAACTGGACATGGTCCGCGACCGGGACTCCGGCGACTGGCTCGTGTCCCGACTCCAGTTCGTCGGATGACCCCGCCGCGACGTCTCCAAGGAGGACCGATGCGTCTGCTCACCCGCATCCCACGCCCCCGGCTGCGGCCCGCCCGCCCGCCGCGGGGCTACAACCTCGCCCGCGTGGTGCCCGTCCTCCTCGGCCTC
>NZ_QGSW01000066.1:0-2522 GCF_003176715.1 Micromonospora sp. S4605 | reverse complement strand
CCTCCCGGCCACGGGCATGGTGAGGGGCTCGCCGGGTAGGTCGCTGCCGCCGACGTGTCGCGACGGAGGGAGCGGGCGGGATGAGCACTCAGTGGCCGGACCGGGCGGACGACCGGCTGACGCCCGTACACGCCTCGGACCGGATCTGGAACGGCGTCACCACGGCCGCCGGGCGGACGTTCGTCTGCTACCCCGACGCCGACGGGCCGGGGATCGCGGTGGCCGAGCTGCGGGCCGACGGGACGGCCGTGCCGTACCCGGACCCGGCCTGGAACGCGGTCCGCGACGACCACGACCCGGACGGCGCCTTCGTCACCGTGAACAGCCTGCGGACCGGGCCGGACGGGCTGCTCTGGCTCGTCGACAGCGGCGCCCCCGGGTTCGGCGCGCCGCCGGTGCCGGGCGGCCCCCGCCTGCTCGCCGTCGACCTCGCCACCGACCGGATCACCCGCGGCTACGACCTGACCGGGGTGACCCGGCCGGCCAGTTTCCTCGACGACGTCCGGTTCAACGGCCCGACCGCCTACCTCACCGACGCCGGCGCGCCCGCCCTGGTCGTGCTCGACCTGGCCAGTGGCCGGGCCCGCCGGGTGCTGGACGGGCACTGGAGCACCACGGCCGGCCAACCGATGAGCGCGGACGGCACCCCGCTGCGGGACCCGGACGGCGCCGAGGTCCGGCTGCACGCCGACCAGCTGGAGGTGTCACCCGACGGCGCCCACCTCTACTTCCAGCCGGCCTGCGGCCCGCTCGCCCGGGTCGCCACCCGCTGGCTGGACGACCCGGACGTCCCACCCGACACGCTCGCCGGCGCCGTCGAGCGCTGGCTGGGCACCCCGAGCACCGGCGGCACCGCGATCGATGCCGACGGCGTGATCTACCTCAGCGACGTGGACCGGCGCCGGATCCTGCGGATCACTCCCGACCGGCGGGTGGAGACGCTGGTCGCCGACCCGCGCCTGGCGTTCGCCGACGCGCTCTGGATCGACGGCGGCGGCGACCTGCTGATCCCGGTGACCCAGTTGCACCGCACCGCCGGCCTGGCCGGCGGCCGGGACAGCGTCCAGCGGCCGCTGCGGATCTACCGGTTCCCCGTCGGCGCCCGGCCGGCCCCCAACGACCACCCCTGAGCGGGCCCGGCGTACCGGATCAGGACGGGGTGGTCGGCTGGCCGGCCTGGTACGCGGCCGCGAGCCGTTTCGGGGCGCAGGCGTACCACGCCTCGACCACCAGTTCGGTCAGCTCCTCGACGTCGAGCTGGTCGAGCCGCGCCAGGATCACCGGGTAGCCGTCGAAGTGCGGGGTGGTGAAGTAGGCGGCCGGGTCGTCGGCGAGCAGCGCCTCCTTGGCCCCCAGGTCGGGTACGTACGCGCCGAGCACCGGGCCGTCCGGCGCGGCCGGGCCGAGCGCCTCGCGGTCGGCCTTGCGTAGCGGACGGTCGAAGACGAACGACTTCTTCCGCACCCGCCACGCCGGCGCCCCGTTGTACGACGGGTGCTCGCTGGTCTCCGGCAGGCCCAGCGCGATGCGGCGGACGTCGTCCCAGGTGGCCACGCCCCGACGATACGCGCCGCACGCCGCCGGTGGGTGGCCCTACGGTCACCCCTCCCGCCACTCGGCGAGCACCTGGTCGAGCGTGTGCCGGGCCTCCGTGGCGCGTGCCGGGTCGGCGTCGTCCAGCGTGATCAGTGCCTTCCACAGTGCCCAGCCGCGTCCCCGGGCCCAGGTGGCGTCGTCGACGCCGAGCGCCTCCCGGAACGCCGCCCGGCTCGGCCCGTCCAGCAGCGTCCAGGCGATCACCGTGTCGCAGGCCGGGTCGCCGACCCCGCAGCAGCCGAAGTCGATGACGGCGGCCAGCCGGCCCTCGCGGACCAGCAGGTTGCCGAAGGCGATGTCGCCGTGGAACCAGACCGGGGGGCGGTCCCAGGTGGTGGCCAGGGCGGCCGTCCAGATCGCGGTGACCGCGTCGCGGGGGATCCGGTCGCCGAGCGCGTCGATCGCCCGCCGGGTCTCCGCGTCGTACGTGCGCAGCGGCGCCCCGCGCCAGGCGCTGTGCCGGCCGGCCGCCGGCCCGCCGACCGGGTCCACCCGGCGCAACGCGGCGAGGAAGCCGGCGAGCGTGGTGGCGAATTCGGTCAGGTCGGCGATCCGCTCCGGGCGGGCGGTGTCGCCGTCGATCCACCGGTAGACCGACCACGGGTGCGGGTAACCCGCGCCGGGTTCCCCGGCGGCGAGCGGGGTCGGCACGGTGAGCGGCAGTCGGGGCGCCAGCACCGGCAGCCAGCGCTGCTCCTTCGCGACCTGAAGGGCGTAGCCCGCGCCGCACGGCAGCCGGACGGTCATCCGGTCGCCCAGGTGGAAGGTGCGGTTGTCCCACCCGCCGACGGCGACCGGCCGGACCGGCAGGTCGGCCCAGCGCGGAAACTGCGCGGCGACCAGCCGGCGCACCAACCCCACGTCGATCCACCCGCGCAGCACGTCGTCCGGCACCGCGACCCGCCCACCCTGCCCCACCCCCCGAC
>NZ_QGSW01000459.1:0-2634 GCF_003176715.1 Micromonospora sp. S4605 | reverse complement strand
TGTCGGGGTACTCGTTGGAGTGCAGAGGTGAGTACGGCTGATCTTGCAGAGGTCAGGTGTCGTGGTGGGCGCCTTGTTCGTCACGGTGGGTTGCGTCTTGCAGGCGCAGGCGGGTGAGGCCGAGCATGTCGATCAGCCATCCGGGTCCGCCGGTGATGCCGCGGGCGCGTAGGAGGGTGTCGACCTCGTTGTGGGTTGCCGCAGTGGTGTGGGCGAGGAAGTCCGCGCAGATCTGGAGCAGGAGTTGCAGCAGGTCTCCGTGGTTGGTGTCGCTGGTGGTCGCGGGGTCGTCCGGGTTGGCCGGGGTGGGCATCAGGCGACGTTCTCGATGGCGGTGAGGCGATTCTTGAGTCGGTAGCTGGGGCCGTTGATGGGGACGACGTCGCAGTGGTGCAGGAGCCGGTCGAGGATGGCGGTGGCTAGGACCTCGTCGCCGAAGACTTGGCCCCATTCGCCGAAGCCCTTGTTCGAGGTCAGCAGGGTGGAGCCCTTCTCGTAGCGTTTCGAGATCACCTGGAAGACGAGGTTGGCTTCGGGCCGTTCGAGGGGCTGATAGCCGACTTCGTCGATGACCAGGACGGTGGGGCGTAGGTAGGTCTGCAGCTTGCGGGCCAGCCGGCCGATCGCGTCGGCGGCGGTGAGGTGGCGGACCATGTCGTCGAGGGTGGTGAAGTAGACGGTGAACCCGGCTCGGCAGGCGGCGACCGCGAGGGACACCGCGATGTGGGTCTTGCCGACGCCGGGCGGGCCGAGGAACGCGACGTTGGCTTTGGCCTGCACGAACGCGAGGGTGGCGAGGTCGCGGACTTTGCGGGGGTCCAGGTCGGGTTGGAAGCTGAAGTCGTAGTCGTCGAGGGTCTTGTGGTGCGGCAGCTTCGACAGGCGCAGCCCGGCGCGGAAGCGGCGTTCGTCGCGGACGGCGAGTTCCTCTTGCAGGACGAGGTCGAGGAACTCGAGGTAGCCCATGGCCTCGGTGTCGGCCCGGCCGGTGAGCTCCTGCAGCGTCTTGGCCAGGTGAGGCAGGCCGAGTTTGGTGGCGCTGGCGTGGATGCGGTTGGTGACCAGCTCACTCACTTCGAGACGTCCTTCAGGTGTGGGCGGTTGGTGAACGGGCTGGCCGCAGCGATCTGCTCATAGACCGACAGCGGGCGGGCCTCGACGGCGATCTGGGCGGCGGCAGCCCGGTTGAGCAGGGCTTGCAGCGGTCCCTGGCCGCCGTCGAGGCGGGCCGGTCGGCGTGTGGTCGACTGCTCGCCGTCGGGGTCGCCGGTGGTGACGGCACGGGTGTGTCCGTCGGGCAGGCCGTCCCAGTGGGTTTCGTCGACGACGCGGGCGCCGCGGCCGACGGCCCGCTCGTGCGTGGCCAGCAGCGTGGTGCCGTCCAGGCCGCCGACGGTGGCGTGGATGGTGATGGTGGCGGCGGTCGCCCGGATCTCCACGAGTTGGCGGTGGCGGACCCGTCGGGCCGGCACGGAGTAGAGGTTGCCGGCGTAGGCGACCAGGCAGTCCTTGCCGACGTGCCGCAGATGCCGGTCGGCGACCACATACGCCCGGGCGGGGATCGGTCGCAGCGCGGCGTGGTCACGGACCGCCCGCACGCCGATGATCTCGCCGTGGGTGCGGTGCCTTACGGCCCGCCGCTGCGGAACCCAGGCCATGAAGGTGGCGTCGAGCTCGGCCAGCGAGGAGAACGCCCGCCCGGCCAGGACATGATCACGGACGATGGTGACCTGCCGTTCGACCCGCCCTTTGCCGGTCGGCCGGTATGCGGCCAGCACATCGATGTCGAAGTCGTAGTGCCCGGCGAACGCGACCGCTTCCGGGTGCAGCGGCACCGCCTGACCCGGGGCGACGTGCCGGCGGACCACGGTCTTGGTCCGGTCGTAGACGATCACCCCGGGGACCCCGCCGAAGTGCGCGAACGCCCGCCGGTGACACTCCCAGAACGCGGCCAGGTCCTGGCTGGTGGTGAAGCAGCAGAACGGATCCCGCGAGTACGACAGCACCATGTGAAACGAGTACACCTTCGGGATCCCGACGTGAGCGAGGATGCCGCCCTCGTCGCCCCAGTCCACCTGCGCCTGCGCACCCGGAACGACCTCGAACCGGCGATGCAGCCCGGCCAGCTGATCCGGGCTGATCCCCAGCTCCGCCGCGATCCGCGGCCGGGCCTGCTGCAGATACAACTTCACCCGCTGGTAGTTACCGGTGAACCCGTACTGCTCGACCAGGCGTTCGTGGATCACCGTGCCCTTGAGCAGCAACTCCGCCCGCAACCACGCATCGACCACATGCGCGAACACATCGATCAGCTGCCCACGAGCCGGCCGCGCCCGAACCGGCGGCGCCACCTCGCCGCCACCAGCAGCCAGGTACTTCTTCACCGTCCGCCAGTTCAGGCCCGTCTCACGAGCGATCTCCGAGACACTCGCACCAGCCTCGTGCAACGCCCGGAACCGGCGCACATCCAGCCACCGCTGCTCATCCATCGCCCCCATCGCCAGCCGCCCCACGTCTGCCCGATCACGACCCGAGCAGCCTCACCCTCAGTCACCCGCTGACGACGGACAAACAGTGCGCACCTCTGCAAGATCAGCTGTACCTAGCTCTGCACTCCAGGCCGTACCCCGACAG
>NZ_QGSW01000458.1:0-2681 GCF_003176715.1 Micromonospora sp. S4605 | reverse complement strand
AACATAGGCCAGCCGACGCCCGTTCGCGACCACTCTGACCGATCTTCACGTCCCGGAGACAGCGCCGCCCCCGCGGCCTTGTGGGCTGCGGGGGCGGCGCTGGGGTGTCGGTGTGCAGGTCGCCTCTCGGCGAGTGGCGCGACGCGGCTCCAGCCGGACGGTATTCCGCGAAGGCTATAGAGGTGAGGCCCGGGGACACTGAATCACACCGACACTGGTCTCAACCGGGTAGTGGGTCGGGTTGTTCCCGCTTGCTGGACTGGTTTCGTGCCGGGTGGCGGTCGGCCGCCCGCACCCCTTGGCTGCACGGCATCGTCCGTCGGCCGGGCCTTCGGGCGCCGATGTTGCGGTGGTCGGGGCTGTGGCCTGGTGCGTCGGGGGCGCGGTTTGGGGTGTGGCCCGCCGTGCCCGGCTCCGGGCGGTCAGGCTTGATCCCTGCGCCGGGCACGGCGGGCCACACCCCTGTCCCGGTCGAGCCTCGACCGCCGGTCGCGGTCGTCGGGTCGGTGCCTCGCGCTGTCCGCGTGGGTGTGCGGGCCGTTGGTCGAGATCTTGGGCAGTTTCGGTTCGCGGCGGACGGTAACTGTCCAAGATCTGCGCCAGGCCGCCGGTGGCAGGTGTCGGTCGGTCTGCTGGGAAGACATCGCTGGCCAGCGCCCGCGATCGGGGGCCGGCCCGAGTCCGGGTATGCCGCAGGGCCGGCACCCGTGGTGGGGTGCTGGCCCTGCCGGTGGTGGATGTGCTGCTGGCCGACACCCGTTGGGTGTCGGCCAGCAGTCCCCCTATGAGGAAAGTCAGTGCTGTCTGTTGGGTTGGGTCAGTTGTTCCAGTGCTCGGCGACGAGGTCGGCGGCCTGCTGCTCCCACTGGGCGTAGTGGAACGGGTAGGCCGACACCTGCACGGTCTGGGCGGCCTTGGTCAGCGGCATGTCCTGCCAGCCGTCGACCTGCTTGAGGCCCTTCAGGAACGCCTTGGTCGAGTACTCGGGGTCGGTGATCTGCTCCACCGTGCCCCAACCGCTCGACGGGCGCTGCTGGAACAGACCCTGCGAGTCATGGTCATTCCGGTCACCCAGGTGACCCAGGTTCTCCAGCTTCGACTCCTGCAGCGCGGTCGCGATCGCCACCACGGCGGCGCGCTCGTCCATGTCGGACTTCTTCGTCGCCGCGATGATCGCCTTCACGTTCGCAACCTGCTCAGAGTCGAGGTCGATGCGCGACTGCTCACCCTGCACACCATGCGGAATCAGCTTCGCCTTGTCGACACCCGGCTTGTCAGCCTGCACCACGGCGACCGGCTTCACCGACTCAACCGACGCGGCCTCAGCGTTCGTGGCGGGGCCGGCGAAGATGCCACCGGCGAAGGCCAGACCAGCAATACCCAGAACGCTCTTACGCATGATCGTGTTCATCACAAAGCTCCTTCGGGGGATGACGCCACCAAACCCAAGGGGGACGGGCCACAGCAGCGCAAGCACCATCAGGCGCTCAGAAAAGACTCGGGGGAAAGAACCACTCGACACACTCGCGGGCGGGGGATGCCCTGGTGCCAGATGCCCGGCCGAACCTGCGGGGCGGGGGTGCCCTGCGCGGTGCCGGACTGTGTGTAACGACCGCCAGCCCACCATCATTCCGGGGCCGGAACCCTCACCCGGCTCTGCCGGGCGGGACCGTTGCTGCGATCGCTGGGGGATGTAACGACCGCCAGCACCCCATCATTCCGGGGCCACGACCCTCATCCGGCGGATGCCGGCGGGACCGTTGCTGCGATCGCCGGGGGATGTAACGACCGGCCGCCCGCCACCATTCCGCCGGGCCCACGGGCCTCGGGGCCGGCTGTGCGCGGCGGCGTGCCCTTGCTCGATCGTCCGCATGATGTAACGCCCCCGACCCGGCCCCGATTCCACCACCGGGATGCCGCCGGTCACACCCCCAAACCCGACAAGCACCCCACTCACGGGTCGAACCACCAGCCCGGCCGACGGGCCGGACGGCGTGATCGACACCGTGTCGCCGATATGGGGCTATCCCGGACGGGTCGACACCGCCACATCGGCGAAACGACGACAGGGCCCGCACGCCCACGAAGCCTGACGCGCGGAATGTCCGGACCGCCCGCTGAAGTTCCATCCCAACCGGTCGGGATCCCATCGGGCGCCCTCGTGCCGGTGGGGTCACGGAGGAACGAGCGTGATACCTCAGCGGCATATTGATGACTCAGAGGTATCAACCTCTCGGACAACGTAGCCCCCGCCGACACGCCCGAACCGACCAGCCAGCCGCCGAACCACGCCGGACGGGACGAGCGAACCGGCCCCGGCACCGGCGGCACGAACGGACCCGGACCACGAAAGAGCGCAATGAGCGGACCTGCCCCCGACGAAGGTTCGCCCGCCGCGACCAGCCGGGCGGACTGAACCACGACAAGGCCCGCCGCGACCAGCCGAGCGGACCCGGACCACGACGACGATGGGCCGCCCACCGTGACCGCACGCGCGGAGCTGGACCACGACAACGTCGGCCCACCGGACCGCACCGCCGGCCCGGACGCGCATCCGGTCGCTGTCAGCGGCGGACGGAGCTGGACCACGGCGAGGGTGTGGCCCGCCGTGACCGGCGCAGGGACTGTCTCTTATACACATCTCCGAGCCCACGAGACCGGAGCCTAACTCGTATGCCGGC
>NZ_QGSW01000490.1:0-2727 GCF_003176715.1 Micromonospora sp. S4605 | reverse complement strand
CCGGTTGATGGCCGCGCGCCTAGCCGGTGAGGACGTCGAGCCGCAAGGCCCGATCGAGACCGAGGCAGCCCGACGCCTCGACGACGAACTCAACCAGAAGTAGCCACCCGGTTACCCAACACTTTCTCAGGCGCCGGCAGGGGCGAAACGCAGCACGTTCCAGGAGACGCCCGGCAGGCGCACGGAGCACCGACCGCCGTCGATGGTGGGGGTGTTCAACTGCCGGGGCGTCACCCGGTCGGGCTCGGCCTCGGTGTTCGTCGCCGACGGGTCGTCCCCGGCGGCGAGGCTCAGGTGGGATGAAGCGGATAGTCCTGCGAGGCCGCGCAGGTCGAGGTGCAGCTCCAGGTCCGTGTTGTCCCGGTTGACGGCGAAGACTGTCAGCTCGCCGGTCTCCTCGTCCCGCACGGCGACGGTGTCCAGCACCGGTACGTCGCCGTACCGCTTGGTCTCGTAGCTGGGGGAGACCGGCTCGGTGCGCAGCACGGTGCCCCGGGCGTAGCGGGCGGTCAGCGCGAACGGGTGGAAGATGCTCTGTCGCCAGGCCGGCCCGCCGGTGCGGGTGCGGATCGGGGCGATCACGTTGGCCAACTGCGCCTGGCAGGCCACGCCGACCCGGTCGGCGTGCCGGAGCAGGGTGATCAGCAGGTCGCCGACGACCACCGCGTCGACCGCGGTGAAGTCGTCCTCGATCAGGGCGGGGGCCTCCACCCAGCCGCGCCGGTCCAGGTCGGCCTGGAGGCGCGACTGGTACCAGACGTTCCACTCGTCGAAGGAGATCTTGAGCTTGCGCCGGTGCCGCTGCTTGGCGGCCACGTGGTCGGCGGTGGCGACCACCTCGCGGATGAAGTTGTCCATGTCGACGGCGGAGGCGAGGATGCTGGCCCGGTCGCCGTCGGACGGGTCGTAGTAGGTGTGCGCGGAGATGTAGTCGACGTGCTCGTAGGTGTGCTCCAGCACGGTCGCCTCCCAGGAGGCGAAGGTGGGCATGGTCCGGTTGGAGCTGCCGCAGGCGACCAGGCTGATCGACGGGTCGACCATCTTCATCGCCCGGGCGGTCTCGGCGGCCAGCCGGCCGTACTCGTCGGCGGTCTTGTGGCCGACCTGCCACGGGCCGTCCAGTTCGTTGCCGAGGCACCAGAGCCGCACCCTGTACGGCTCCTCGGCGCCGTGCTTGCGGCGCAGGTCGGACAGCTGGGTGCCGCCCGGGTGGTTGGCGTACTCGAGCAGGTCGCAGGCCTCCTGCACGCCCCGGGTGCCCAGGTTGACCGCCATCATCGGCTCGACGCCGGCCTCGGCTGCCCAGGTCATGAACTCGTCCAGGCCGAAGGCGTTGGTCTCGATGGTCTTCCAGGCCAGGTCGAGCCGGCGCGGCCGGTCGCCGACCGGGCCGATCCCGTCCTCCCAGCGGTAGCCGGAAACGAAGTTGCCGCCGGGGTAGCGGACCACGGAGACGCCCAGCTCACGGGTCAGCTCCAGCACGTCGCCGCGGAGCCCCCGCGCGTCCGCGGTCGGGTGCCCGGGTTCGTAGACCCCGCCGTAGACGCACCGGCCCATGTGTTCGACGAACGAGCCGAAGAGGCGCCGGTCGGCCGGTCCGATCGCGAAGGCCGGGTCGATGGTGAGCTGCGCGGTCCGCAAGGGGTGCCACCTTTCCTGTTGCCGGTGCCCCAGTGACCGCGGTCACCGGGTATCCCTGGTTTCTACAACGTTGTAAGCAACGTTGTAAAGAGGCTGTAATGCGGTCGTGACACGGTAAAGTGCGGTCAGCAACTCGGGGAGGAAGTCAGTGCGGCACAGGCTCAAGGACGTCGCGGAGCGGGCCGGCGTGTCGGTGAAGACGGTCTCGAACGTCGTCAACGGCTACGTCCACGTGCGGCCGGACACCCGGGCGCGGGTCGAGGAGGCCATCGCCGAGCTGAACTACCGGCCCAACCTCTCCGCCCGCAACCTGCGCAAGGGGCGCACCGGCGTGATCGCGCTGGCGGTGCCGGAGCTGGACATCCCGTACTTCGCGGAACTGGCCCGGCACGTGGTCACCGCCGCCGCCGAGCTGGGCTGGACGGTGCTGATCGACCAGACCGGCGGCGGGCGCGAGCAGGAGCGGGTGGTCGCCTCGGGGATCACCGACCACCTGATCGACGGCCTGATCTTCAGCCCGCTGGCGCTGGCCGCCGAGGACCTCACCGGCCTCGACGGCACCCCGATGGTGCTGCTCGGCGAGCGGGTCGACCACGGCCCGGCCGACCACGTGGTGATCGACAACGTGGCCGCGGCCCGGGAGATGACCGCCCACCTGATCGGGCTCGGCCGCCGCCGGATCGCGGCCATCGGCTCGCAGCGCACCCCGGAGGGCGTCAGCGCCCGGCTCCGGCTCGCCGGCTACACCGCCGCGCTCGCCGACGCCGGCATCGACTACGACGAGCGCCTGGTGGCGCCCGCGCCGGCCTGGCACCGCGCCGACGGCGCGGCCGCGATGCGCGGCCTGCTGGCCTCCGGCGTACGCCCCGACGCGGTCTTCTGCTTCAACGACACCCTCGCGCTCGGCGCCCTGCGCGCCCTGCACGAGGCCGGCCTGCGGGTGCCCGAGGACGTCGCGGTGGCCGGCTTCGACGACATCGAGGACGGCCGGTTCTCCATCCCCACGCTCAGCACCATCGCGCCGGACAAGGAGCGGATCGCCCGCCTCGCGGTGGAACTCCTCGCCAACCGCCTCGACTCCGACCC
>NZ_QGSW01000457.1:0-2738 GCF_003176715.1 Micromonospora sp. S4605 | reverse complement strand
TCGCCGGGTTCACCGGTGACAGCCGGGTGTCCGAGGCGAACGGCTCGGCCTACCTGGTGATCCCGAACCCGGCGACGACCGCCCGGGTGCGGGCCAGGTCGCCGGGGGCGACCTCGATGGTGATCGGCCGCCGCGGCCGCGCCGCCGGGCGTCAGCAGCGCGTTGGCGACCAGGTGCAGCCCGTTCTCGTTGTACGCCCGGAACAGCGGGTTGAACGCGAACAGCACCGCCCGGCCGGCCCCGGTCGGCTCGTCGACCAGCGCGACCGTCCCCTTCAGCGCGTCCGCGCCGACGGTGTAGCCGTTGGCCCAGAAGGTGTCGCCGCTGGGGTAGCGCAGCACGTTGGTCCCGGTGGTGCTCGGGGTCAGGATCGGGTCGTTGTTGTTGAACTCGAAGTCCTCCGCCGGGCGGCCCAGCGCGACCGGGCTGTCGCCGTCGACGTCCACCCGCAGGTGTGAGCCGATCACCGTGTAGCCGGTCGGCTTCGGCTGCTCGGTGGTGGAGGTGAGCCCGGCGGCCCGGGCCATCCGGGTGCCCTCGTTGCGCAGCCCCAGGTAGGTGTTGCCCTGGGCGATCCAGGTCCGCAGGTTCGCCTGCCCGGCGGCGGTGAGGCCGCCGGTCGGGCTGCTGCCGTCCGGTACGAGCAGCACGGTGCGCCCGGTGAACGCCTCGGTGTTGTCGTTGATGTCGGCAGTGGTCACCGGTTTGAGCTCCAGCCCCCACCGCTTGCCGAGCACGTAGCGGGCCTCGCCGTGCGAACCGGCGGTGGTGGAGATGCCGGTGCCCTGGAACAGCCCCACGTCCGGCAGGTCGAGCCGGCTGCCCGCGGCCGGTCCGCGCCGGGGGCTCAGGCTCACCCCGAGCGATCCGGCGAGCCGGTCGACCTCGCCGGTCAGGCTGGTCGCCGGCAGGCCGACCACGCCGCTGTCCAGGTCCCGCACCAGTGGTACGCCCCGGCGCAGCAGCGCGAAGGTGAACTCCGCGGCGGCGGCGGAGTCCAGCGGGTACGCGTACGAGCCGGTGGGCCCGGCCCAGGCGGTGCGGCCGCCGGTGATCTCCCGGACCAGCCGGGCCGGGGGCCGGACGTCGTCGCCGGTGTAGACAGTGGACACGCCCATCAGCAGCGGGTTGCTCCAGGACGACACGTCGTAGAAGTACGGGAACGGGGTGTACGGGTCCTCGCCCATGATCGCCTGGATCCAGTGCTTCTGCGGCTGGTCCATCGGGATCCAGTACGCGCCCTTCGGCACTGTCAGGTTGGTGGCGCCGCGTCCGCCGAAGATCCGCGCGGTCGGCAACCGGGTCGGCCGCTGCACCTCGTACACCTCGACGTCCATCCGCCGCAGCCGCTCGACCAGTTGGCGCACGTCGGCGAGCTGCCGGTCGGGCAGCAGGAAGTACGAGCGGATCCGGATGTCCGGCACCGGGAACTGCACAGTGTTGGTGGGCTGGACCACCTCGTTCGGCTCGAGCGCGCCGGCCCGGCCCTGGGCCAGCGCGTCGGTCCAGATCCGGAAGTAGCCGGTCAGCAGCTCACGCTTGTGCGCCGCCGCCCAGCCGAGGGTGGACCACTGGGTGTGGAACTGCTGCTGGACCCGGTCGGCCACCGCCGAGGCGCTGCCCTTCTCGAAGGTCATCCCGGCGGCGCCGAGGCCGGCGGCCGGCACCGTGTCGCCGTAGCCCATGAAGAACAGGTCGTAGGTGGAGTAGTTGAAGTAGCACTCGGTGGTGACCGCGCCGCCGCAGGCGCCGTTGTAGCCGAAGCCGGCCTTGTTGGCCTCGCCGATCCGGTTGATCCAGTCGACCGCCTCACCGGCGATCTCGTGGTGGATCGGATCGGCGTTGGGCGGGAAGAAGTACTGCCGGCCGCCCATCTCGTGCGCGTCGATGAACACCTGCGGCGGGTACCGGCGCATCAGCTCCAGCTTGCTGTCGGTCTCCCGCTGGGTGCGGGCGAACCAGTCGCGGTTCAGGTCGAAGCCGAAGTCGTTCTGTCGCCGACTGGCGTCCCGACCGTCCGGGTTCTGCGTCGGAACGATGACGGTGACCAGGTTGTCGTTGCGCCGGGCGACCTCGCAGGAGAGTCCCGACGCCAGCTCGTAGAGCGTCTTGAGGGCGGCGTCGGCGCCGCTCTTCTCGCCGCCGTGCACGTTCCCGGTGACCCAGACGATGGCCGGGTCGCCGGCCGCGGTCGCGGCCGCCTTCCGCGCCGAGGTGCGGCGCGGATCCCGCAGGTCGCGGACGTCGTCGGCGATCTTCCGCAGGGTGGCCGGTCGGACGTTCCGCTCGGTGGACACCACCGCGTACGGCAGCGGCTGGCCGAGCACGCTGGTGCCCAGGACGCCGGTGACGACGCGGTCGGAGGCGGCGTCGACGGCGCCGAGGTACCGGCGGATCTCGTCGGTGCTGACCACCCGCTCCTGGCCGAGGCCGAGGGGGAAGCCGAGGGCCTGTTCCGGGCTGGGCACGGCGGCCAGCCGGGCGGTGGGGTCGGTGCTGCAGGGGGCGGGTCGTGGGGCGGCTGCGGCCGGCGCGGCGCCCAGCAGGGGCGTCATGCCGAGCACGAGCGCGACGGCGGTGGCGCCGGCCAACCGTCGGGGAGGAACTGTCCAGAGCGGACGCATCGCTGGGGCCATCTCGTGTTTCCCTTCCCGGGAACTGGCTCACATTGATCGGAGCCTCTGACCTGCGATTTTGGCCGGTCAAGATCCCGCGTGCGGTCGCCGTCCTCGCGGGGC
>NZ_QGSW01000455.1:0-2792 GCF_003176715.1 Micromonospora sp. S4605 | reverse complement strand
GGGTCGGAGTCCGGACCGCCGTCGGGGCCGCCGGAACCCCCCTGGTCGTCGTCCGGGTCGTCGCCGCCGGCCCGGTCCAGGGCCTCGTCGAGGCGCTGCTCGTCCAGGCCGGGAGTGTCGAACGGGTCGCGGCGGCGGCGGTGCGGCAGCGCCAGCCGGGCGGCCACCCGGACGTCGGCGACGGTGACCGCGTCCCGGCCGTGCCAGGCGGCGTGCGCGAGCGCGGTGCGGGCGGTGACGATGTCTGCGCGCATCCCGTCCACGTCGAAGGCGGCGCAGACCTCGGCGATCTGGCGCAGCGCGGCGTCGGGCAGCCGCACGCCGTCCGGCCGCCGCCGGGCGACCGCCACCCGGCGGGCGATCTCCGCGTCGGCGGCGGCCCAGCGGGCGGCGAAGCCGACCGGATCGGCGTCCGCGGCGAGCCGGCGGCGGACCACCTCGACCCGGACGGCCGGGTCCCGGCTGGCGTCCACCTCGACGGTGAGCCCGAACCGGTCGAGCAGCTGCGGGCGCAGCTCCCCCTCCTCCTCGCCGTACCCACCGTGGGCCGGGGTGGGTGCGGGCGGGGCGAAGCCCTCGCCGGTGAGCAGCACGGTGTCGGAGAGGAACCGGGCCAGCTGGGCGAGGTTGGCCGGCCCGCCCTCGACCAGGTAGGCCAGCGCCTCGGTGGCCACTCCGGACGGCACGGTGGAGGCGGCCATCAGCTCCGCGTCCGGCACCGGCTCGCCGCCGAGCACCACAGTCGGCACGCCGGAGGCGAGCACCGTGGCCAGGCCGTCCGGCCACGCCTGCCGGCCGCCGAGCAGGCGTACGACCGCGAGGTGGACGCCGTCGAGCAGCGCGGGTACGGCGTCGGCGGCGACCCGGGCCGGGTTGGCCAGCCGGTAGTCGGCGCCGCTGGCCCGGGCGGCGAGCAGGTCGGTGTCGGCGGTGGAGAGCAGCAGGATACGCACGGGTGGCTCCGGACAGTGACGCCCGCCCGGTCGACGGAGGCGGCCGGGCACGGCGGGGCGGGTGCTGGTTCAGCGGGCAGGCGCCGCCGGCGACCGGTTCACCGGCGGCGGGCCGGTGCCGGGAGGCAGCGTGCGGAACTCAGCGGTGAACGACGGCGCGGCGGCCCGGGGCGGGCGCGGCGGAGCGGGAGGGCGCGGGTGCGCGGTCGCGGCCGGGCCGGGTACGGCGGTCGCCGTCGACGATGGAGACGCGGTGCGTCATCGGGTCCTCCTCGGGTGTCCACGCCCTGGGGTCAACTCCCGACGGCCGAAGTATCCTGGCTCCCGGATCGACGCTCACCCCCGGCCTTCCAACCGCGCACGCACGGCCGTGACTCACGAGGGGGGATCGCTCCCCGGTGACAGTGGCGGGACCGCGCCGGAATCGCACCGGCTTCCTTCACTGCCGTCAGGCCGCGAATGCTGCCACACCGTCGGGCACCGGTCAACGCGCCCTCGCCGCACCGCCTCGCCGTCGATCCGCTCCCACCGCCGGGGATCCACAGTGCTCCGCCGCACGAGGAGCCGATGCCGCCGGACGCGGTCGACGTGCCGGAAGCCCGACCGCCGACGGGGTTTAGGATCTTGACGGGGCACCCCTGTCCCGCACCGTCCGAGGAGGTGTCGCCATCATCGACATGAGGTTCGAGCACCTGGCCGGGCGAGTCTGGCGCTGCCCCGGCGACCCGGATCCGGCGGCCGTGCAGGCCGGCGTCGCGCTGGTCGCCGACGACCGGGGCAGCGTGCTGATCGACGCCGGGCAGAGCCCCGCGCACGCCCGGGAGATCCAGGCCGCGCTGCGCGCCGCCGGGCTGCCGCCGCCACGCTGGCTGGTCTACACCCACCACCACTGGGACCACGTCTGGGGCGCCTGCGCCTGGCCGGACGTGGAGATCGTCGGGCACGTCGCCGGCGAGCGGCTGCTGCGCGAGGAGGCCGACCGGCCGTGGAGCCACCGGTACCTGCGCGAGCAGGTGCGGGCCAACCCTCGGCTCGGCCCGAGCTTCCGGGCCCGGGCGCTGGCGGTCGACTCGTGGGAGGGCTTCGCGGTGCTGCCGCCCACCCGGACCTTGACCGATGAGCTGGAGCTGCCGGTGGGCGTACGGGTGCGGCACGTCGGGGGCAACCACGCGCCGGACTCCACGGTGGTGACCGTGCCGGACTCGGGGGTGCTGCTGCTCGGCGACGCCTACTACCCGCCGCCGGCGCACCTGCGCACCCCGGCGGACCGGCCCGACCTCGCCCTGGTGCGCCGGCTGCTCACCGACGACGTCCAGTGGTACGTGGCCAGTCACGAGCCGCCGATGACGCTGGCCGAGGCGCGGGCGGCGGTCGCCGCCGCGGGCTGATCCCCGCTCAGCGGGCGCGCCGCTCCGGGTGGGCCCGGTTCCAGGCCCGCATCCGCTCCGGGTAGCCGGTGCGGGCCGCCTCGTACAGCGGCACCGCGTGCTTGCGGGCGATCGCCCCGGCGGCCCGCGGGGTGCCGGTCCGGCGGCGGATCCACTCGCCGTCGTGGGCGATCGCGACCACCGTGGTGTCCGTCGCCGTGGTCTCCGGTTCCAGGTAGAACTCCACGCCACGGCGGCTGGTCACGAACGCCTCCAGCGCCGCCAGGTCCTCCCGGGTCGCCTCCCGGTCGAGTTTCGTCACCGCGCCCTCGGCGGCCCGCGGCCGCCGGCTGAACCAGCCCATGCCCCGCTCCTCTCCTCGCCCTCCCAGTGCACCACCGGTCCCTGGCAACCCCCTGCACACTCCCTGGGAGCCCCCTGCACGGTGAACCGTGACCGTCTGCCGGGAAGG
>NZ_QGSW01000453.1:0-2807 GCF_003176715.1 Micromonospora sp. S4605 | reverse complement strand
ACAAGGCTATTCGTCGGCAGCGTCAGATGTGTATAAGGGACAGGTCCTGGCCGGCGGCCCAGGTGCCGGACTGATCGGCGCTCGTCCATCCGCCGGGCGGCGGCACCCCGCCGGTGAGCGAGGGGTAGTCGGCGGGCGAGGGTGGGGCGGCGTTGGCCGAGGTCGGCGAGTGGGCGGCCCAGGGCGGGGCATCGGCGCCGCCGTCGAGCTGTTCGGGCGGCCAGAGTGGTTCGATGTCCCGCTCCGGTACCGGCTGCTGGCCGGGCTTGTGGACCCGGTCGGCGTTGTCGTCCACCACGGTTCCTCCCCATTCCTCCTGCCGAGGATAGGCCCACCGGGCGTACCCGACCGGCCGGTGCGGAGGCGCCCGGGTCAGGCCGCCCAGACCGCCCAGGCGCCCGGCTCGGTCCACCAGGACCGCTTCCGGCTCAGCTCGCCCGCCACCCCGTCGTCGAGGTAGGGCAGCTTCTCGTCCCGGGGGAGCACCGAGGCGGCCCGGCCACGGGCCCGGCGCACCTCCAGCCGTACCCGCTTGCGGCCCAGTGCGGAGCGGGTGACGACCGGCACGGCCACCGCCACCTCGACCTTGCCGTCGGTCGGGTCCGGCGCGCCGAGCAACGCCACGTCGTCCAGCCGCGCGTACCCGCCAGCGTTGCCGATCGCGCAGGCCAGCAGCGGTTCGTCGCCGTTGCTGAGCACCGTGTCGTCCACCTCGACCCGGCCCCGCCAGTGCAGCGGCCGGCCCTGGTCGTCCGCCGCGCCGAGCAGCGCGCCGTCCAGGGTCACCGAACCGCCGTCGTTGCGCAGCAGGTCGAGCCGCCGGGCCGTGCCGTCCAGCACCGCGGCCGCCACCGCCGCCGGGTCACGCGGCAGGCCGAGCTGCGCCGCCAGGTCACGCTGCGCCGTGCTCCGGGCCGGATCGAGCGGGAGTACGCCCACCGGCGGCAGGTCCGGCACCGTACGGTTGCTGGCCAGATCGTCGGGGCGGCGGCTGGGCGGTGGGGCGTACCGCCGGACCAGCCGGCGCAGGACGGCGCGCAACTGAGCGTCACTGGCCGTGGCGACCACCAGCCGGGTCTTGGAGTCGGGATCCGGCCAGGTGAGGCCGTCGGGGCGGGCCGGGCCGTCGAGCCGGGCCAGCACCTCGTCGATCTCCTTGTCGGAGCGGGCGGTCACCGTCTCGACCCGGGCGCCGCGCGCGGTGAGCGCGTCCGCGCAGGCCAGCACCGGCACCCGGGGCGTATCGCAGCGTTCGCCGCCGGCCTGCTCCGAGGCGTCGGCCGCGGTCGTGCCCTGAGCTGGAGAGTCCCCGGTCGCGCCGCCGCAGCAGGCACCGCCGCTGCCGCAGCCCCCGGGAGCGTCCCGCTCCGATCCGAGGGTGAGCAGCACCACGTCGTACACCGCTACCGGCCTCCCGCCTCTCGCCGCGACCCGTGCCGGTCGCGCCGTCACTACTTGTTAACCTGACACCCCGGGCTCGCCAACCGGTCGCCACCTGGCACCCGAGCCTTCTGGAGGCGAAGAAGATGCCAGCGATCGTGCTCATCGGCGCTCAGTGGGGTGACGAGGGCAAGGGCAAGGTTACCGACCTGCTCGGCGAGCGGGTCGACTACGTGGTGCGCTACTCCGGCGGCAACAACGCCGGGCACACGGTGATCACGCCGGACGGGCAGAAGTACGCGCTGCACCTGATGCCCTCCGGGGCGCTGTCGCCGAACGCGAAGATCGTCATCGGTAACGGCGTGGTGGTCGACCCGAAGGTGCTGCTCACCGAGATCGACGGGCTCGCCGAGCGGGGCGTGGACGTCTCCCGGCTGCGGATCTCCGGCGACGCGCACCTGATCATGCCGCACCACCGGGCGCTGGACCGGGTGGTCGAGCGCTACCTCGGCTCGGCCCGGATCGGCACCACCGGCCGCGGCATCGGCCCCGCCTACGGCGACAAGGTCGCCCGGATGGGCATCCGGGTGCAGGACCTGCTCGACCCGGGGATCCTGCGCAAGAAGCTGGAACTCGCGCTGCGCGAGAAGAACCAGATCCTGTTCAAGGTCTACAACCGCAAGGCGATCGACGTCGACGCCACGGTCGAGGAGTACCTGCGGTACGCCGAGCGGCTCACCCCGTACATCGCGGAGACCCGGGGGATGCTCTGGGACGCGCTGGACCGCGGCGAGACGGTGCTGCTGGAGGGCGCCCAGGCCACCATGCTCGACATGGACCACGGCACGTACCCCTTCGTGACCTCGTCGAACCCGACGGCCGGTGGCGCGTGCGTGGGCGCTGGCATCCCGCCGACGGCGATCAACCGGGTGATCGCGGTGAGCAAGGCGTACACCACCCGGGTCGGCTCCGGGCCGTTCCCGACCGAGCTCTTCGACGACAACGGCCAGCACCTGCGCAAGATCGGCCACGAGTACGGCACCACCACCGGCCGGGAGCGCCGCTGCGGCTGGTTCGACGCCGTGGTGGCCCGCTACGCCTGCCGGCTGAACGGCGTCACGGATCTGGTGATCACCAAGCTGGACGTGCTCACCGGCCTGCCCAAGGTGCCGATCTGCGTCGGCTACGAGATCAACGGCAAGCGGGTCGACGACATGCCGATGACGCAGACCGACTTCCACCACGCGGTGCCGGTCTATGAAGAGCTCGACGGCTGGTGGGAGGACATCACCAAGGCCCGCTCCGAGGACGAGCTCCCGGAGAACGCCCGCCGCTACATCGCCCGCATCGAGGAACTCTGCAACACCCGGGTGAGCGTCGTCGGCGTAGGCCCCGGCCGCGAAGAAAACGTCCTCCGCCACCCCCTC
>NZ_QGSW01000248.1:0-87664 GCF_003176715.1 Micromonospora sp. S4605 | reverse complement strand
CGGGCGGATTCCTGTTTCACGGCGCGGCGCCGGCACGGATGCCGGTCTTACCTGCGCTCCACAGGCGTTTGAGTTGTCCCAGCGTCCCTGGGCCAACACATTGATCGCCGCGTTCACGTCCCGGTCATGGGTCGCCCCGCATGGGCAGGTCCATGACCGGACGTTGAGCGGCTTGGGTCCGTCGATCCGGCCGCACGCCGAGCAGGTCTGCGACGTGGGCGCGAAACGGTTGACCTTTGCGAACCTCCGCCCGGCGCGGGCGGCCTTGTACTCCAGCATTGCGGTGAAGCTGGCCCACCCGGCGTCGTACACGGACTTCGCCAGCCGGGTACGGCCGAGACCAGCCACGCACAGGTCCTCGACGTACACCGCTTGGTTGTCGCGGATGATCGCCGTGGACAGCTTGTGCTGCCAGTCCCGCCGGGTGTCGGCCACCCGGGCGTGCGCCCGAGCCACTTTCTTGACGGCCTTCTTGCGGTTGCTGCTGCCCCGCTGCTTGCGGGACAGATCCTGCTGCAACCGCTTGAGCTTGCGGGCCGCACGGCGCAGAAACGTCGGTGCCGTGACCTTCGTGCCGTCCGAGAGGACCGCGAAGTGCGTCAGCCCCAGGTCGATACCCACCTCGGAGTCGACCGGCGGCAGCGCTTCGTCGGTGGTCTGCACGACGAACGACGCGAAGTACCGCCCAGATGCGTCCCGGATAATCGCCACGGACGACGGGTCCGCCGGAAGGTTGCGTGACCAGCGCACGGGCAGGTCGCCGACCTTCGGTAGGCGCAGGCGGCCATTGTCGAGGACCTTGAACCGGGAGTTCTTGGTGAACCGGATGGCCTGCCGGTTGTCCTTGCGCGACCGGAACCGCGGCGGCGCGACCGTGCGGCCCCTGCGTTTGCCAGACAGGGAGTTGAAGAAGTTCCGGTACGCGGTGTTCAAGTCCGCGAGTGCCTGCTGCAACACCACGGCCGAGACCTCGCCCAGCCATGCCCGCTGCGGGGTCAGCTTGGCCTCGGTGATCAGCCGTCGGGACAGCTCGGCGTCGCAGATGTACCTCTCGCCCTGCTCGCGTGCCTGCTGGCGCAGACGCAGCCCGTCGTTGAACACCACCCGCGCACACCCGAACGCCCGAGCCAGCTCGATCTGCTGGCCCGGCGTCGGGTAGACGCGGAAGTTGTAACGAAGCTGCACATCGGACAATCTACCCTTGGTCTATGGCTGGCCCCCTGGATGTTCGCACCGGTAGGCACTGTGTCTTCGTCCTGCACGCCCACTTGGTCTTCGTGACGAAGTTCCGGCACAGGGTGTTCACCGACCAGCACCTGACCCGCCTAGAAGAAATCATGCAGGCGGTGTGCGCCGACTTCGAGTGCGACCTGGTCGAGTTCACCGGCGAGGGCGAGCACGTGCACCTGCTGGTCAACTTCCCGCCGAAGGTCGCCTTGTCGAAGCTGGTCAACAGTCTCAAGGGTGTGTCCTCGCGACGGATGCGGCAGGAGTTCCCCGACCTGGTACGCCACTACTACCGGACCAACAGGCTGTGGTCCGCCTCGTACTTCGCCGGGTCCGTCGCCGGCGCCCCCCTGACCGTTCTACGCCAATACATCGAGCAGCAGAACAGACCAACCTAGAACACGCCCGAGCCTAGGCGGCCCTCCCACGCGGGCCTTCACCCCCGCCCTAAAGAGCGGAGCACCGGCCCGCATCTCGGTAGCAGGCCCAGCAGGTAGAGCAGCAGAGCGAGGCGGGCCATCGTCACGCCTTCCCGTCGGTGCAGCAGCCGTCGGCGCAGTCCGAGGGCTGGCGGACAGCCGCGCCGGCGGCCGGGCGGGGCGCGCAGTCGTCGCAGTGCTCGCCGCGCCAGGCTTCCACGCCTTCCTTGACCGCGACCCCGGCGATGACGAGCGCGGCGACCGGGTCGGCCCACGACCAGCCCCAGGCGGCGTTGAGGACCAGGCCGACGAGCAGCACCGCGGACAGGTACGTGCACAACAGGGTCTGCGTCGAGTCCGCCATGACGGTGGCCGAGCCCAGCTCTTGACCGGTGCGCCGCTTGGCCCGTACGAGCAGCGGCATCACGATCAGCGACGCGACGGCGAGGCCGATGCCGACCGGACTAGGGTCAGCGTCGCCGCCGGCCAGCAGCGACCGTACGGCGTCGAACGTGACCCAGGCGGCCAGGGCGAAGAACGACACGCCGATCAGCCGCAGCGCCAGCCGCTCCCGATCCTCCGGCACCCGCGAGCGGAACTGCCAGATCAGCACGGCGGCGCTGGACACCTCGACGAACGAGTCCAGGCCGAAGCCGATCAGGGCGGTCGACGAGGCCGCGGCGCCGGCGGCGATCGCGACCAGGCCCTCCAGCAGGTTGTAGCCGGCGGTGGCGTAGGCCAGCCACAGACTGCGCCGCGACAGCACGGCCCGACGCTCCGGAGTCAGCAGCGACACACTCACGCCCCCGCCTCCACTGGAGAGCCGGCCGGAGTCCCGTAGACCGGGCACAGGGCGACCGCGTCACCGGTGGCGGCCAGGACCTGTTCCGCCGAGCGCAGCAGGTCCATCAGCTCCGGCCGGGCCAGGGAGTACAGCGACTGGCGGCCGTGCACCCGGTAGTCGATCAGGCCGCAGTCCCGGAGGCACGCCAGATGCTTCGACACCGTCGACTGCGCCAACCCCAACTCGCCGGTCAGGTCCACCACCCGAGCCTCACCCGACGCGAGCCGGCGCAGGATCGCCAGCCGGGTCGGGTCGCCGAGAGATCGGAACAGCGCCACGGCAGGAGCCAGCCCAGGAGCACAACTGATCGCCATAGGGCGATGATAGCGCCATATCGGGATGCGTACGATTGGGGGTGGTCTGGATCGTCGGGGTCGCCGAGGCCGGCGGCGAGGGTGTTCAAGCGGCGGTGGTGCGCCGGTAGCGAATGACAGCTGCCGGGACAGTGACCGCGACCAGCCCACCGATCCAGATCAGGGCGTGCCAGACATAGGTAGAGGTCGAGCCGCCCAGGCACAACACTCGCAGCGCATCGACGGTCACAGTGATCGGGTTGATGTGAGCGAAGGCTTGCAGCCATCCAGGGAAGGTGGACAACGGCACGAACGTGGAGCTGGTGAAGATCAGCGGGATGGCAGCCAAGAGTCCGCCGATGCCGGCAGACTCGGGGTCGCGTACTAGCAGCCCGAGCAGCGCGAAGATCCACGAGAACGCCACACCGACCGCCAGAGCGAGCCCTGTCGCGGCCAGCGCCGCGGTTGGACCGGCGTGGAACCGGAAACCGATCGCGTGGCCGACGCCGGTCATCAGGGCGAGAACGAAGAGGTTGCGGACGGCGTCTGCGGCGACGCGGCCGGCCAGGACGGCGGAGCGGGCCATCGGCAGCGCCCGGAACCGGTCGATCATTCCGGTGGCCAGGTCGTCAGCGAGGGCGACGCCGGTTTGGGAGGCGCCGAATGCGATGGCGAGGACCCAGATGCCGGGCAGGGCGTAGTCGATGTAGCGGGAGACGCCCGGCGGATGGATGGCGCCGCCCCAGGCGTAGGTGAACAGCAGGACGAACAGCACCGGCTGCACGGTCGCGAACGCGACCAGCGTCGGTATCCGCACCAGACGGCGCAGATTACGGCCGGTGACCGTGGCGATGTTGGCCACCAGCCAACCATGCCCGCTCGTTCGCACGGCGCTGCCCGGCGGGATACTCATCGTCATCGGACTCTCCCCGACATGGTGGTGTCCGATGTCGCAGGTGCCGTCGAGGATTGACCGGTGAGCGTGAGGAACACGTCGTCGAGCGTGGGACGGCGCAGCGCGAGGTCTGATACCTGCAGCCCGGTCGTGGCGAGGCGAGCGGCGACGTCAGGCAGGATTCCCGGCCCATCCGGCACCGGAACGACGACTCGGCCGGCCTCGACGTCCACGGTTGGCGGCGCCGAACCAAGACTCGCCATCGCTGCGGCGAGCAGGTGCGGGTCGGTGTCGGGAGGTGCCTGTAGCTCTAGGCGATCGCCGCCGGCCTGGCCTTTCAGTTCGTCGGGGGTGCCAGTGGCGATCACCCGGCCGCGGTCGAGAACGGTGATTGTGTCGGCCAGGCGGTCGGCCTCCTCCAGATACTGGGTGGTCAACACGATGCTCGTGCCCTGCGTGGTCAGCTCACCGAGCAGCCGCCACAGCCCGAGCCTCCCACGCGGGTCCAGGCCGGTAGTGGGCTCGTCCAGAAACAGCACCGCAGGCGCGGCGACCAGGCTGGCGGCCACGTCGAGGCGGCGACGCATCCCGCCGGAGTACGTCCGGCTGGTGCGGCCGGCAGCATCGGTGAGGTCGAACAACTCCAGCAGGTGATCGGCCCGCCGTCGCGCGGCGGCCCGCCGAAGGCCGGACAGCTGACCCATCATTCGCAGGTTCTCCCGCCCGGTCAGGTAGGGATCGACGGCTGCGTACTGGCCGGACAGGCCGATGAGGCGTCGCACCGCGTGCGCTTGACGTACCACGTCCAATCCCATTACCGCGGCCCGCCCAGCGTCTGGGCGCAGCAGCGTGGTCAGGATCCGCACCGCGGTGGTCTTGCCTGCTCCGTTCGGGCCGAGCAGCCCGACCACCCCGCCCGTTGGCACCTGCAGGTCCACACCGGCCAGGGCGGGCACCTTGCCGAACCGTTTGACCAGCCCTTGCGTCTCGACCGCAGGCCGCTCATCCATGTCAACCCCACCCGCCAATAGCTAGGATTACTACCTATCGGCCGGACAGTAGCATAACTACCTATGGAGCGGATAGGCTCCACTCATGAAGGTCGGTGCGCAAGAGCTCAAGGGACATCTCGACGTGCTGCTCCTTGCCGCGTTGGAGGACGGACCGCGGCACGGATACGCGGTCAAGGAGGCCCTGCGCGAGGGCAGCGGCGGCCGCTTCGACCTACCCACCGGCACCATCTACCCGGCCCTGCACCGCCTGGAAAACGCCGGACTGATCGCCGGATCCTGGTCGAGCGCGGACGGCCGGCGCCGACGCACCTACCACCTCACCGCCGCCGGCCAGCGGCGGCTGCACGCCGACCGCACCAACTGGCGCGAGTTCGCCAGCGCGATCACCACGCTGCTGGAGACCAAGCCGTGGCCAGCCACCAGCTGATCGACGCCCACCTCAACGCCCTAGCCCGCCGCCTGCCCCCCGACGCGGTCGACGAACTCGCCGACGGGCTGACCGAGACCTGGCAGCACCACCTCGCCGCCGGACTATCGCCGACGGACGCGGCCCGCGTGGCGATCACCGAATTCGGCAGCGTCGACCAGATCGCCCACGCGTTCGTCGTGCAGTCCCCGAGCCGGCGGACTGCCCGGAGGCTGCTCGCCACCGGTCCCCTCGTCGGCGTGTGCTGGGGCACCACCCTCGTCGTGGCCCACGCCTGGAATTGGCCGGTTCCCCCACCCGCCGCGGCCCTGCTCGGGATCGCGCTGCTGGCCGTCGTCGCCACCTTGATCACCTCGGCAACCAGCCGGCACAGCTATCGCCGGGCCCGCCTCGGGGACGCTGGCGGGCTCGGCCTCGTCGCCCTGGACGTCGTGATGGTGGCAGCCATCCTGCTTGCCGCCCCGACCCCGGTGTGGCCCATGCTCGTCGCGGTTCCGGTCAGCCTGGCTCGCATCGGCTTGACCCTGCGATCCCTGCCGGCAGGGCGCGCACACTGAAGGGCGGCAGGCTGGGCGGCTACAAGTAGCGGCACACCTGCTCGGGCGGGCAGGTGTCTGGTCGGCGTTGGTGGCGGAGCGGTGAAGCTGGGCGACGGTGCGCAGGGCACGCACATCGGCGAGCCGACCGTCGATGGCGTCAAGCTGTTGTGCGAGCAACTGGCGTACGTGTCCGCAGGGGCTTCGCTGCTGTCGTGGACGGCGAGGATGTCGCGGATCTGGGCAAGGCTGAGCCCGGCGCTGCGGCCCGCGTCATCGTCTTCCTCAGAACCGGCACCTCTTTCTTGCGGATCGAGGCCGGAACCGGCAGGTCCGTGGCGCGGGCAAGGGTGTTCGACTCGCCCTACGGAGCGAGTCGGCAAACGCGGGGCGACTGCTCGGGCAGCGGCAGGAGAGCGTATGCGCGCGCCGTTGGTAAGCCATCTTTCAGTATCGGCCCGGCCTGGCATGCTAGAGGCATGTGCAGGAACATTCGCGTGCTCCACAACTTCGAACCGCCTGCGTCCAACGATGAGATTGAGGCCGCGGCCATCCAATACGTGCGCAAGATCAGCGGCACGACGCGGCCGTCCGCGGCCAATGAGGAGGCGTTTGCCGAAGCGGTCCGCGCTGTCACGGCGGCCACCCGGACCCTACTGGACAGCCTCGTGACGAAGGCGTCTCCCCGTGACCGCGAGGTGGAGGCCGCGAAGGCCAAGGCGCGTGCGGCCGAACGGTACGGCCTTCGATCGGCGACCTCGGGCTGACGGCTCCCGATCTCACTGGCCACCCCCTCTGCTCTGGTTATGGCTTCCTGCGCGGTGACCTCGTCGGCGGGCGCGAAGAGGTCACCGACGAACTAGCTTGGTTGAGCTTCAAGGTCTTGCCGATCATCATCCGAGGTTAGGCAATGGTCTGTGTCGCCCCTCGGACACCAAACGAAATCCAACGGTGCGTGGCAGGATCGATGTCTGCCCGCACCGATTGTGTCTCCGGCTGCTAGCTCAGGTGTAGCCCGAGGCTCCGGTAGATCCTCAGCTTGTGTCAGGGGTCGGCGTCCCGTAACCGCTCACCACGTCGCCGAGCTCGTTGGCGGTCGCTGCGGCCTGCTCCTCGTGAGCAGGGCAGGCGGGTTGATCACCTCGCCGGTCGGGAGCAGGATCGCATACCGTCGGCCAGCGAACCTGCTCCTGCGCCTTGCCGGCAGAGCGAGTTGTTGGATCTTGCCTCTTAGCTGCATGACGTTCGGCGCTTCCAGCGAAGATTGTCATGTTCCGTAGCGGCGCTTGCTGCCGAGGCCCGTACTGAGTTCGAGCAGCAGACCGGCGGCGATCAGATCGGCGTCGACGTTCACCAGGGAGGGTCCCGCGAAGGTTGGTCTGAGCGCCCAAGCGCCACGTCGCGCCGCCCAAAACGGCAGGAGGACCCGCTCGGCGGAGGCCGGCAGGAGTATCGAGCTCCTCTACGGCTGCGGGTGACGCGAGATCAAATAGCTTTTCGGCCGTGATGGACCCTGGAGCGAGGGCTATTAAGGAATCCCGCCGTGGGATCGACTTGGTACAGGTCGGTCTGCCAACTGCTCGCGCTGAATCCGTCCTCGAAAGGTACGCAGCAGGCCGCCGCTGCCCCTCTGGCGAGGTCACGTCGGCGTCGTATGTCTGTGGCATGCTGGCGGCCGTGACCCCGCTGACGATCAAGGGTGACTTGACTAGCCCCCAGGCCAAGGGCCGTAAGGCGATCGCGCACATCTGCAAATGACCTGGGTGGCTGGGCAAGGGGTTCCTCCAGGCGATCTCCCGCCGGTGGCCGGAGCCGGAACGCGACTACCGTCAGTGGCATCTCGGCTGGGCGAGCAATGACTTCGCGTTTGGTGCCACCCGGCCGGTGCAGGTCGCCCCTGATGTCTGGGTGGCAAACATGGTCGGCCAGCTGGGGATCAGGACCGGCAGCGCCGGCCCGCCGATCCGCTATGACGCCGTCGAACGATGTCTGGCTTCTCTTGCTGACCAAGCACGCGTGTTGGGTGCGTCTGTGCACATGCCTCGCATTGGCGGGGGGCACCTGAAACCGGATCGAGCCAGTCATCCTGCGAACGCTTTGCGCGCGGGACATCGCCGTGACCGTGTACGACCACCGGTAGCAGCACCCGGCGGACATCCTTCAGCGGAACCATCAGCGGCTGTATCGATCAGGATGGCGAGCTGCTTGTTGGCGTTGGCGGCGGTGCCAGCATGGCCATGTCGATGACGAAACACGCGGCAGCGCCGGTAGTCGTACGACCGATCCAGACCGGATAGCCGCCGTCGCCCCAGCCGGTGTTGAACGCGATGAGGTTGGCGCCGGAGGCGTGGTCATGCAGCTCGACCGGTCGGTCTGCCTGGTCCACGTAGTAGGAGTCCGGGTCTTCCTCGGTCCTTCGGGCCATCGCCTCAAGCGCCACCGTGTCGAACAAGGCGATGGTGGCCACGTCGACGCCGACGGTGAATGCCTCGCCGTCGCGAAGGGTGCCCAGGTCCTGACCGGGTCGTAGCGCCATTTCCCAGGCTGCTACGGGCTCGTCGCGGATCGCCAACTTCGCCGCCGCGACGTGCTTGTCCTCCGGCCCTTCCACCAGAGCTAGTGTCAACGGATAGCTGCCGGGCGGCACCGTTGCAGTGAAGGGGGCAATGCCCGATCGTTCCCAGCTCATCAGCCAGCTGGGGTCGGCCGCGACAAGGCGGCCGGTGGGTAGATGGAGGACACCTGCGGGGAGTGTTGTCGCAGTTGCCCACTCGCCGCTGTCGAGCAGGTGCCGCGACCCCGGTCGGAACAGCTCCGCCGCCTGCCCGGGTGACCATGGGATGGTCTCTTCGGGCCCGAGCGAGGCGGACGGTACCGACGTACCTGAAGGCTGGTACATCGAGCACCCACCGAGAATCGCCCCACCGCCAACGGCGACCGGGACCAGGGCGAGTCTTAGAACTTGCCGTCGACTCCACATCAGTGCCCCTCTGGTCGATGAAGAGTTCCTAGCAGAATGATCTACGCCGACACCTGCCGAAGTGTTCCGCGAGTCCTGATACCGATGGTCACGCAGGTCCCGAGACGGGACAGGCCGGCTGCCAACTGTGATCCGACAACAGATCCGCGACACCCGTCCGCCACCTGATGTGCGACGGGTCCTGTGATCTAGGCCAGCTCACCGGCGCGCCTCATCGCGATGCCGACGCTAACCGCCGGGAAGTCCTTAGCCAGGGCGTCAACATCCTGGATCTGCTCCCATCGAACCAGTTGTTTGCTCGGGCCGATCTCGAACAGGAGAGACTGCGGGCCGGCAGTGATGAACACGCCGTACTGGCTGTTGTCCTCCCCTCCGATCAGCCCGGCCAGGAGGACCTCCGACTCATGCAGGCCATGGGCCGCTAGCAAGTTGCGGAGATCAGCGAAATCCGAGTCCTCACGCAGCAGTTCAGTGAGCTCGCTGACTTCCAGGCGGAGCTCCGCCTCAGTCTCATGCACTGGGCATACCCCCACCCTCGTCCCTGAGGGGGACATTACGTCACCGGCTCGGGTCGCTAATCGGCAACCGCAACAGCCACAGACAGCCGGGCGCGGCCATCCGGTCATGCCGCGTTCCGCACGCCAGCTGTTGTCGCAGATCAGTTGGCGGACGAGTGTCGCGCATCAGTCGACGAAGGACAGGCCAGCTGCCGGCGTGTCGAGTCTCAGGACCTGCGTGACAGATCAGTCTCGGGACGTGGGTGGCACGTCCGGCTAGACGATCTTCGGTAGAGGGTAGCGCTTGTGTATGCCCTGGCTAGCCGGGGTTCGCAAGAACTTCGATCTGGATCGGCTCTTGACTGTTGAGGTCGCCGCGGGCCCCGGCGATCGATGCCGCCGGCAACTCGGTGACCCAGACGATCATCCACGCCTACTGGTTGAACGTCAGGTAGATGCGGCAACTCTGTTCGGCGATGTGCCCGGCCACCCCGCACGCGTGGCCGGGCACATCACCTGCTTGTACCAAGCGGTTCCGGCCGCACTGTTCACCCCTACCAGTAGCCAAGCCTGGTAGGGACCGTTGGCGGATATTCTGGGGTCTCCCAGCCTGAGCCGGGCGGGCCGTACCGCCGTGAGCGCAGGTCGTGCCGGACGACGGGGTAGCGAGCCGCACCGGAGGCAGCCCTCCCATGAGAGTCAACGGTGCTGCTCGCTGCTCCTTAAGTTGACCGGGGAGAAGCCCACCGGCGGCCCGTCGACAGCAACGCCGAGCGGGTCGGCCAAGGGAGCCGTGAGGGCGGCCATCGAGCATGACCGCGGTCAGCACCATCTCGGTTCGGGCCGGGTGACGGGCATCGAGCCCGCGTTCACAAGCGGATCGTGGCGCACTCTGGTCTGGGCACCCTGCGGGTTATCGATGAGGAACCCGCCTGCTGGGTGGCGGTGCCCGCCTCGGCCCGGAGCGCAAAGGGTGCCGCTCAGCGGGCCTTTTTCGTCGCCCGCTTGCGGGGCGGGGTCAACAGGTCGGCGATCGCCGCGATCGCGGATGGCACAAGCCGGTAGTACGCCCAGACACCTCGCTGCTCGCGTTCGAGTAGGCCGGCCTCGGTGAGAATCCGCAGGTGATGACTCACGGTCGGCTGGGAGAGCCCAAGCGGCGCGGTGAGGTCACTGACGGACGCCTCGCCCTCGGGGGCGGACTGGATCAGGCTGAGCAGTCGTAGCCGGGCCGGGTCGGCGAACGCCTTCAGCACTCCCGCGAGCCGCTCGGCATCGGCGCGCTTCATCGGCTCGCCAGCAAGCGGCGAGACGGCAGGCGTAGCTGTTTTCGCAGTTGGCACGTCTTGCATCGTTGCACCAACACCGACGACATGCCGGTGGAATAGGACCCGGTGACGGCAGTTTGTCGAAAAGCGCCATGTTGATCGTCTCTGCCGTGCCCGCGGTCGGATGGGCGAGGCCCCGGCATTGGCCCAGCGTGACGCGGATCTTGGGCTGACGGCATGTGATCTTAGGCTGCTGCCGCGCCGAGCCGCTCAAATACCTCACCGGCTTGGGACGACAATGCGCGGTCATGCTCGGTACTGGCGCGCCGCAACTGATCGGTGAGACCGAGATCCAAACGAGCATGCCCGCCGGCGGTCACGCGGCGTTTGCAGCAGGGCGCGCGCGTCGGGACGGGGTCTCGGCCGTGTGGTATCCGGCGATTCCGGCCCCGACGACGTGCACTCGGGAACGGGATGTCTGCCTCAGTCGCGCACGGAAAAGTTGGCGCGGAACATGTCGTGCGGGTCGTGGCGGTGCTTGATGTCGCGGAGGCGGTCCACCACGTCGGGGGTGAAGGCGTCGGCGACGCTTTCGCTCGGGTTGAGAAACGTGAATGGCTTGCTGCCGCTGGTGGGTAGCGCGTCGGCGAGGGCGCGTTGCCTGGCGGTGACCGCTTCGGCGCGGGCGGGGTCGGTGGGCAGGCCGAACATGTACAGCGCGTACGGCTCGGTGAGCGGGCCGTGCGGGCTGTCCGACGGGCGGGCGAGCGCGCCGCCCAGGTGCCGCAGTTGCGCGCTGAGCAGCGGCTCGATCGGATCGTCCAGCAACGTCCTGACCGCCTTGTCGTCGAGCTCGGTCAGCAGTTCGGTGTGCGACAGGCCGGCGCTGGGCTCTGTCGGTTCGGCGGTGATGGCGCCGAGTTCGGCTACCGACATCGGTTGCCGGCTGTCGGACAGTGGCGAGGGCAGGCGGTCCAGCGGGCTGAGGAGCTCGCGGGCCTCGTTCGGGTCGCCGAGGTAGGTGGCGTCGACGGTGACCATCGGCTCGGCGCCGGGGAAGTGCAACAGGTCGAGCCACACGGTCAGCTGGTCCGGCGCGGTGGCGGTGATCGTGCGGTAGGCGTCCATCACCGCCGGGGCGTGCCGGGCGGGCCACACGATCCTGCCTCCGTACAGGCTCGGTGCGGGGTGCAGGGCGAGTTCCAGGGCGGTGACGATGGCGAAGCTGCCGCCGCCGCCGCGCAACGCCCAGTACAGCTCCGGCTCGGTGTCGGCGGTGACGTGTCGTTCACCGCCTTCGGCGTCGACGATGTCGAAGGCGGTGACGCTGTCGGCGACCCAGCCGTGTGCGCGGCCGAACCAGCTCAGTCCACCGCCGAGCGCGACGCCGGCGACGCTGACCACCGGTGAGCTGCCGGGCAGGCCGGTCAAGCCGTGGGGTGCGGCGGCCGCTTGGAGCAGGCCGGACGATACGCCCGCGCCGACCCGGGCGCGCCGGGTTGCCGGGTCGACCCGGAGGGTGTCCAGGCGCCGGGTGCGCAGCAGGATCGTGCCGCCTGTGCGGCCGGTGGCGCCGTGTCCGTTGGGTTGGGTGGTGATGCTCAGCCCGGCGGTGCGGGCGTAGCGGACGAGCGCGACGACGTCGGCGCCGTCGGCGGCCTCGACCACGGCGTCGACCTGCTGCTCGATGGCGAGGTTCCAGGGCCGGCGGGCGGTGTCGAAGGTGGACTCGCCGGGCAGCCACACCTGACCGCGGACGGTGGAGCGCAGAGCGTGCAGGGCGTTCATGGGGTTCCTTCTCTCCTGGGTTCAGGCGGCGACGTGCGCGACCGCGACACCGGCGACCGGCACGTCAACTCCCGGTCGTTGCGGTCCTGGCCGAGGCCGAAGCGGCAGCGAGCGTCGGTACCTCAACCCTGCGGCTGGCCCGACCGACGAACAATGCCGACGTGTGCCACGATCGTGAAGCTGCGATTAACGATGCAGGGAGACGGGCATGCTGGAGCGGCACGAACTGGAGGCGTTTCTCGCTGTCGCCGAGGAACTGCACTTTGGCCGCGCCGCCGAACGGCTACGGGTCTCCACCGCGAGAGTCAGCCAGACCATCCGCAAGGTGGAACGGCGGGTCGGCGTCGCACTGTTCAACCGGACCAGCCGCCGGGTCGAGCTGTCCCAGGTCGGGCGCGCGCTCTACGAAGATCTCCGGCCGGCCTGGAATCAGATCGCCGCGGCAGTCGGCCGAGCGGTCGAGGCCGGCCGAGGATTCACCGGAAGCCTGCGGGTCTGCTTCACCGGCGCGGCCGGTGGTCAGTTGCTGGTCGGCATCACCGAGATGTTCCGGCGGCGCCACCCCGAGTGCCAGGTCCAGATTCGCGAAGCACAGCTGGGTGAGCTGATGCCCTGGCTGCGCGGCGGCGAGGTCGACCTGGCCCTGGCCACCTTGCCCGTGGACGAGCCCGGCATCGTCGCGGGTCCGGTCCTGGTGTCCGAGGCGCGGTTCCTGGCCGTGCCGGCCGGGCATCCTTTCGCCCGTCGCGACGCTGTCTCGGTCGAAGACCTGGCCGAGGTCGCCATGCTGCAACTGCCCGACACGCTGCCGCGGTCCCTGCGCGCCGACCGTACTCCGCACGCCACCCCGGCCGGGCGACCCATCAGGGCCGGGCTCTCCGCCGCGACGTTCCACGAGATCCTCACCCACGTCGGCGCCGGTCTCGGCGTCTTCCCTGTCGGCGCTAACGTCAAGCGCTACTACGCCCGCCCCGACGTCGCGTATGTGCACCTGCATGACGCGCAACCCCTGCAGTGGGGCCTGCTCTGGCGCGCCGACGGCGCCACTGCCCGCGTCCGCGCCTTCGCGGACGCGGCCCACAGGCTCATGGTCGAAGACGGATGATCGACACGATTGTCACCGTCACCGCCAGACGACCGCGACGCCGCCCGTCCCGCAGGCCGGACGGCGTGCCAACCAACATCCCCGAACGGTCGTGGTCAGCGCACTAGGTGACCCGACGTTGGATGCGCCAGAGGCCGACCGCCGCGAGCAGTGCGCAGAAACCGAGGTAGATCGCCAGCTCGATCCATTGGAACGGCCAGAACCGCTGGTTGGGCTGGTAGGCGATGTTGACATGGAGATCAAGTTCGCCGAGGCATACCGCGGTGTCACCGAACCTGCCGGTGGCGCCGGTCTTCGGCGCGTCGTCGAGGCACCGGTTGAAGGCGGTGTCGGACAGTTGGCGGCCGTCAGACGTCAGGAGCCTGCTGGTATCCGTGATCCAGGAGTTGGGTACCTCCACTCCGCCGATGACCGGCCCGCCGGTGATACTGCCCAGCGCCCGCGCCTGGTTGATGGCGTCGGCGCTCATTGGCACAGTGGCCCGCTCAGCAGGCATGTAGTGCGGTCGAAGCAGGTTCGGTACGGCGAACTGCACCGCGATCACAGCCAGGAACACCAACGCCATCGCCGGCAGGGTTCGGCGTACCAGGAGCCCGGTGACAGCGCCGAAGACGAAACCGAACGCGGCATACCCGGTAGGCGCGACACCTCGCGCGCCGAACAGGATCGCGCTGAACCGGTCGCCGGCCACCTGATCGACCGGGCCCGCCGCCCAGGTCAACAGCGCGCTGAGCGTACCTGCGACGGCTACGCTGGCAAGGCCGAGAACCATCAGCTTGACCGCGAGCCACCGGCGACGGGTCACGCTCTGGTTCCACACCAGTCGATGGGTGCCGGCCTCCAGTTCGCGGGCGACCAGCGGCGCGCCCCAGAACGCACCGACGAGCGCGGGCACCAGACCGAGACCGGCGGCGAGGATCAGCATCGTCTGCCCGTACTGACTCGGAAGCTGGGACGTATCGCGCGCCGCACGGATGTCCGCGCCCAGCCGAAACAGATAGCCGGCGGCCAGGGCCAACAGGATCGCTCCGACGAGCCCTTGGATACGGAACTGCCGCAAGCTCATCCGGATCATCGCGCCACCGCCGCGTTCGCGCCGGGCCTGGCACCGGCTCCCGCGGCCCGCGACATGTAGGCGAGGACCAACTCCTCCAGCGTGACGGGCTCGGCGTGCCTGGCCGGCACCGACGCGTCGCCCCGCACCACGACCCGGTCGTGCTCCGCCCAGATGACCTCGATGCCGGCTATCGCGGCCGGATGGCCGGCGATCCGATGGTGCGAGGCGAGCAACTCCGGCACCGGACCGGCGACCTGGATGCGCGAGTCGCAGAGCACGACGAGGTAGTCACAAACCTGCTCGACATCGCTCAACAAGTGCGAGGAGAGCACGGCGCTGGCGCCCAACTCACCGACGAACTCCACGAGGCTGCGCATGAAGCCCTTACGCGCCAGCGGATCCAGCGCGGCGGCCGGCTCGTCGAAGATGAGCAATTCGGGTCGCTTCGCGGCGGCGATAGTCATCGCGAGCTGCGCCCGCTGGCCGCCGGACAGCCGGCCCGCCTTCTGCGCCAGGTCGAGGCCAACCTCCCCGATCCGGCGCTTGGCCAGCGCCGGGTCCCAGGCCGGGTTCAGCCACGATCCCATCTTCAGGTGGTCGGCGATGCTGAGCGAGGTGTACACCGGGGTGTCCTGCGCGACGAAGCCGACCCGGGCCAGGTGCGCCGCGCCGGCTGCCGGTGTCGAACCGAGGACCGACAGCGTGCCCGAGGTCGGTCCGATCAGGCCGCAGGCCAACTGCAGGAGAGTGGACTTGCCGGCGCCGTTCGGGCCGACCAGCCCGACGATATGCCCTCGCGGGATCCTCAGGTCGCAGTCGGTCAGCGCCGTGCGGCGGCCGTACCGTTTGGTCAACCGCTCGGCGTGCAGGAGGAATGGTGTGTGCATGCGCTCATCCTGCGAATGCTCGGCAGGGGCGGGCATCGGTCCAAAGCAGGGGCGGGTACGCCGACGACCCTACTTTCGGCCGGTTCGCGTCGAGCGGTGATTCCCTAGCGTCCTCGCCATGACCACGACACACCGAGCCGCGACGAACACCGTGCTGGGCCTGGTCTTCGTCACCGGGCTCGGTCTCACCGCATATCTGATCGCGGCAAGCTGGGGAGGGCTCTACTGGCTGTTCGACTGCCTCGCCGGGGCGACGGCCGCGTCGCTCGCACTGCTGCGCGGGGCGCGGCGGACCTGGCCGGTGGCTGGCGGGCTTGCGGTCGCGACAGTGGCCACCGTCGTGGCCCGGGTCGCCGACCTGCCACAGGAGCCAGGGCCGGTCACCGCGTTGGCGCTCGCCGTACTCGTGAGCTCGGGAATCCGGACGCTGCCAGGGCCAGGGGCCACGGCCGTCGCGGCAGGCGGGTTCGCGGTGGTGGGCGGGACCTGGCTGACCGCGCTTCCGGACGCGGCGGGCTTCACGGCGGTGACCGTCGTGAACGCGCTCACCTGGCTGGCAGCCGTGGCGCTCGGGATCACCCTGCGACTGGTGGGGCGCGGGGCCGTAGCGTGAACCGGGTGAGCATCCGGGACCGGCTGTTGAGTGTTGTGGCCACGGCCGGGCTGGCCGTGGCCTTCCTCGCCGCGATCCTCCTTCAGGCCGTGGCGATCGCCCAGACGTGGGGCGCCCGGTACTGGCTCGCGGGCGGATCGGCCGCCGTCGTGGTGTGCCTGCTGGCGCTGGTACGGCAGCGGCAGCGGACATGGACGGCCGTCGCCGGTTTCGGGATCGCCGGACTGGCCATCGTCGCGGCCCGGCTGTTTCACCTCCCGACCGAGCCGGGACCGGCCATGGCGCTCGCACTCGCCGTCCTCGTCGGGTCGGCCGTGCGAGCGCTACCTCCCGCGTCGGCTGCTGCGCTCGCCGCCGGCGGGCTCGCGGTGGTCGGCGGCGCCTATCTCGCCGTTCGGGCCCCGGCCTCCGGCCCCTCAGGGGTCCTGGGGATGAACATCATCGCCTGGCTCGGCGCGGTCACTGTCGGGCTTGCGCTGCGGCTGCAGGACGACCGGGCGGCCGCCGCCACCGAGAAAGTTCGCCATGACGAGCGGCTGGAGCTGGCCCGCGAGCTGCACGACGTGGTTGCCCACCACATCACCGGCATGCTCATCCAGGCGCAGGCCGCCCATATCGTCGCCCGTAGGAACCCGCGACAGGTCACCGAGTCCCTGGCCGGTATCGAGGCCGCCGGCACCGAAGCGCTGCGCGCGATGCGCCGTGTGGTCGGGCTGCTTCGCGACACCGAAGACGCGCCACCGGCCTCCGCCGGGCCGGAGCAGCTCGGCGTCCTCGTCGAACGCTTCAACCGGCAGGGCCCACCGGTGCGCCTACAGGTACCTGACGAGCGCGTGACGTGGCCGCCGGAGGTGACCAGCACCGTATACCGGATTGTCCGTGAGGCCCTGACGAACGTGGCCCGCCACGCGCGACACGCACACGGCGTCACCGTCACCGTCGACCAGACCCCCTCCGCCGTTACCGTCGAAGTGACCGACGACGCACCACCGACGGCCCCCCGGGCCGCTCACCGCGGCGGCTACGGTCTCATCGGCATGCGTGAACGCGTCGAGACCCTCGGCGGTACGCTCCTGGCCGGCCCCCGCCCGGGCTGCGGCTGGTCGATCCTGGCCACCCTGCCCATTCACGACGGACGGTCGCGATGACGATCCGCGTCCTGATCGCCGACGATCAGGCGATGATCCGCAGCGGCCTGAAGCTCATCCTGGAAGATCAGTCCGACATCGCCGTCATCGCCGAGGCACCCGACGGCGTTGACGCGATCGCCAAGGCCCGCCAGCTGCGCCCCGACGTCTGCCTGGTGGATATCCGTATGCCCCGGCTCGACGGCATCGAAGTGACCCGGGCGCTTGCCGGACCCGGCGTACCCCACCCGATGCGGGTCATCGTGGTCACCACCTTCGACCTCGACGAGTACGTCTACGGCGCCCTCCGCGGTGGCGCGGCCGGCTTCATCCTCAAGGACGCCGGCCCGGCGCTGCTCGTCGAGGCGGTCCGCGCCGCCCACAACGGCGACGCGCTGGTATCCCCGTCCATCACCGTACGGCTGCTCCGCCACCTCACCGAGCCGACCGGAGGCACCGGCAAGTCGCTGCCGTCCTTGTCCGCTCGGGAGATCGAAGTGGTACGGGAGATTGCCCGCGGCCGTACCAATCTGGAGATCGGCGCCGAACTGTTCATCTCCCTCAGTACCGTCAAGAGCCACGTGTCGACCATCCAGACAAAGCTCGGCCTGCGCAATCGCGTCGAGATCGCTGCTTGGGCCTGGGAGAACCGGATCGTCGAAACCGCCTGAATGGCGGCCGAAGCAGCAAGTCCACCTCGACGGGGCCGCCGGCGGTGGCGGGTACACCACCACTTCGCTCCGGTCACTCGGGCTCGTCGGCCGCGCGGCCACAGCGGTCCTGACAAGATCGGCCACGCCATCCTCTCGGCTGTGAGCTGGCGATGCCGACGCGTCCGGAGGTCGGCCGGGACCAGGGACGTGTTGGGTTCGTGAGGCCGGTCAGCGTAGCGCGCCGAGACGCTGCTCGTACTCGTCGGTGTCGATTTCGCCTCGGGCGTAGCGTTCGGCGAGGATCCGGCGGGCGGAACCGAGGCTGTCGCCAGCTCCGCTCGGGTGGCTGCGGCTGGCGGCGAGCCACACCACCGCACCCAGAGCCACGATCAGCACCAGCCAGCCGACCATCATGCCGCCCATCGGCCACATCCATCCGATCCCGTGCATAACACTCACTCCTCTTCATATGTGTGCTGCGCGAGTTGCGACGGCCGCCTCAGCCTCATCAGAGGGCAGGCGAGCACGAGCAGACCGATCGCCAGGAAACTGGTGGGTACGCCGACTGCGAGCGCGCCGATGACCAGGATGGCCAGCGCTGTGGCGTGAGCGGGATGTGCTGGCGTCTCATCACCGTCTCCTCTCCGTGGGCTACTACCAACACTGCCGACTGTTACCCCCGTCGGGTATGGCGGAAGGACCCCTGACCCAGGGGCTGATGGTCCCTACATCGCGGGGGTACCGGTCGAGGACAGTGGTAAGGGTCCATCGCCACACCGACCAGCACTGAGCACTCCGGCCACCAACGACGGATGACAGCCGGCATCCTGGCGAGGGCCGTCCACAATGGCAAGTGGCGGTCAGCCGGCCTTTGCTGGCACCGGGAGCGCGGGTCTCAGCGGAGATGACGCGGCGCGCGCGGGATGGACCCCAGCACCCGGGCGGTTTCCAGGTGCATCGCCGGGTCCGGCCAGGCCCGGTCCCGGTCGCCCCCGTCGACGACGGCGCTGACCAGCCCGGCCAAACCCGCCGCCACCCCTTTCCCGCGCCAGGGGGCCCGGGTCCACGACGGCGGTGGACACGCCAAGTTCCCATAGCCGGGTGATCAACCCGGTCGCGGGTCCGGCCCGGTCACGTCCCTTCGGCCCGGGCCGGTGGCTGCGAAGCACCACATCGAGGTCGAAAGCACCGCGTCGAGCCGTCCGAGCGGCAGACGCAGCGTCGCCGCTGTGGACCATCTGGGTGCTCGTGTCCTGGTTGACCCAGACATGTCACCGCAGCGCGTCCAAGCGCCGGTGGTACTCCTCCGTGTCGAGTTCGCCCCGTGCGTAGCGCTCGCCCAAAATGCGCCGTGCGGAGTCCCGGCCATCCGACACCGGGCGGCGGCCGTAGCTGGCGGCGAGCCACACCCCGCCCCCGATGATCAGCGCCAGTACCAGCCAGCCGATCAGCATCACGCCCATCGGCCAGACCCAACCGTTGCCGTGCATGGCATGTCCTCTCAGGGGGCGATGCGCGACGGCCGTACCAGTTCCGGAGACGCTTGAGCGGGCGAACCTTCGCGTACCCCATCTGCGGCCGCGTTCACCTGCTGTCTGGCGCCTCGTCGAAAGAGTCGGTGGGCGTCACTGGTCGCGGTCGGATCGGGGGCGCACTGGCCGGGTGCCGTACCGCGGACCTCGCCGGTCGCTGGGGGAGTGGCGTGGTGAGCGGCCGTAGTCTGCCGACGGTCACCGTGAAACACCCGCAGCAGTCCCACCTCTCGTCCAGGTGGCTTCCATCGTTTCTACCGCTGGGGGGTAGGGGTATGAGCAGGTAGTGCCGGCCGGCGGCGCAGACGCGGCGCGGCGCAGGAGTTAGTCCGCTGAGCAGACCCGCTTGTCGTATACCCCTAGGGGGTATATCGTGCTGGCTGGAGGTGGACGGCATGAGACACGAACACACAACCCACGCCGATGCCACGGTCATGGCCGGTGCCGGGCATCAGGGCCATCACGTGCCGGTGGGCGAGCACCACACCGGTGGACCGCACGACGGGCATCCGGGCGGCGCCGGGCCGGTGGGCGGCCACCACAACCACGCGGGGCACGGAGCCACCGGCGGACACGGGGCTCACGACAAGCATGCCGGCCACGACCCGGAGCAGTTCCGACGCAAGTTCTGGCTCAGCCTGGCGCTGACGATTCCGATCGTGGCGACCAGCCACATGGTGATGGGCTGGTTCGGCTACACCCTCGACTTTCCTGGGATGAGCTGGGTCGGCCCGGTTCTCGGCTCGGTGGTCTTCTTCTACGGAGGCTGGCCGTTCCTGGTCGGCGGCGCCCGTGAGGTCCGCGACCGGGCTCCGGGAATGATGCTGCTGATCTCGATGGCGATCGCGGTGGCCTACGTCGCCTCGATGGCCACCAGCCTCGGCGCGTTCGACCTGGACTTCTGGTGGGAGCTGGCCGCACTCGTCACGATCATGCTGCTGGGTCACTGGCAGGAGATGAAGGCGATCGGCCAGGCGCAGGGCGCGCTCGCCGCGCTGGCGGCGCTTCTGCCCGACGATGCCGAACGGGTCGACCACGACGGTGCCGTGCACCGGGTATCGGTGTCCGACCTACGGATCGGAGACGTGGTGCTGGTCCGCTCCGGCGGTCGGGTACCGGCCGACGGCCGGATCATCGACGGGTCCGCCGAACTGGACGAGTCGATGATCACGGGGGAGTCCCGGCCGGTGCTCCGCAGCGTCGGGGACCGGGTCGTCGCCGGCACGGTGGCGACCGACTCCGCGCTGCGGGTCCGGGTCGACGCGGTTGGCGAGGACACCGCGCTGGCCGGCATCGGTCGGCTGGTGGCGCAGGCGCAGGCCTCCAGCGGCCGAGCGCAGGTCCTGGCTGACCGGTTCGCGGCGATGCTGTTCTACGTCGCCACCGCCGCCGCGCTGGTCACCTTCGCGGCCTGGTGGGCGCTGGGTGACCTGGACCAGTCTGTGGTCCGGACGGTGACGGTCCTGGTGATCGCCTGCCCCCACGCCCTCGGGCTGGCCATCCCGCTGGTGATCGCGCTGTCCACCGCGGTGTCGGCGAAGGCCGGCATCCTGGTCAAGGACCGCCTCGCCCTGGAGCGGATGCGCACCGTCGATGCCGTGCTGTTCGACAAGACCGGCACCTTGACCAAGGGCGCCCACACCGTCACCGCCGTGGCCGCCGTCAGCGGTACCAGCGAAGACGAGGTGCTGCGCATCGCCGGCGCGGTCGAGGCCGACAGCGAGCACCCGCTCGCCAAGGCCCTGGTCAAGGTCGCGCAGGACCGAGGGCTGCGGGCGGCGGCCGGAAGCTTCCGGTCCCTGACCGGTCGCGGAGTCCAAGCGGTCGTGGACGGCACCACCTGGGCGGTGGGAGGCCCTGCACTGCTGCGGGAACTCGACGCGGAGGTTCCCGAGGACCTGGCCACCACCACGCAGGCGTGGTCGGTCCGCGGCGCGGCGGTGCTGCACCTGGTCCGCCTGCCGCAGACCGGCCAACCGGTCGCGGTCGGCGCGTTCGCCTTGGAGGACGAGGTCCGTCCGGAGGCCCGCGAAGCCATCTCCGACCTGCGCGATCAGGGGGTCAAGAAGATCGTGATGATCACCGGGGACGCTCGCCCGGTCGCCGAGGCGGTTGCCGCGGACCTGGGGTTCCGGCCCGGAGTCGACGAGGTCTTCGCCGAGGTGCTGCCCGCGGACAAGGACCGGGCGGTCGCCGACCTGCAGGCCCGGGGACTGACGGTGGCGATGGTCGGCGACGGCGTCAACGACGCACCCGCCCTGGCCCGCGCCGACGTCGGTCTGGCCATCGGCGCCGGCACCGACGTGGCGATCGAGTCCGCCGGGGTGATCCTGGCCTCGTCGGACCCGCGCGGCGTCACCGGCGTGATCCGGCTGTCCCGCGCCTCGTACCGGAAGATGATTCAGAACCTGGCCTGGGCGGCCGGATACAACGTGGTGGCGATCCCACTCGCCGCCGGCGCTCTGGCCTGGGCCGGGGTCACCCTCAGCCCGGCGGTCGGTGCGGTGCTGATGTCCGCCTCCACCATCGTGGTAGCGCTGAACGCCCAACTGCTGCGCCGGGTCAGGCTCACCCCCGGGCAGGACTGACACTCGCACGAACGGCGGCCCGGTCGGAATGGATCCGGCCGGGGGCCGCCGCGCGGCTGGGCGGGTTGTCGCGACTGGTTCGGGACGTCATCGGCTGCCATGTCGCGCCGGTGTCGGGCGCTGCGCAAAACCCGGCCGTCCTCTGTAGCCAGGTAGATGAGCCTCTCGTGCACGGTGGGTGCGACCGGGCCGGCCGGAGCGCGGCCGGCGGTGGACGACCAGGCCACCGCGCCGTCGACGGAGCGCACCACTGTGCCGTCCGCCGTGACCCCACCAGCTCTCGCGGCGACCAGGACAGCAACACCGCGAGCGGGCCCCTGCCGGCGCCCAGGTGCGGCGCCGCGTGCCCTGCTCACCGGTGGCCAGGAGAGTGTCCGGACGGTGCCGGGGACGTCATGACACCGCCGAGTGCCGCAGGCCCTGGACCGGGACGGAGGGGCTCCGGTGGTGGTGGCGAGGCCGACAGCCGGCACCTCGTCTGCTCTGTCGACGTGGGGCGGGAATCGGCGGCGGGATGGTGGGGTCGGCCGAGTCTGCCCGCGAGGGATGGACCTGGCCGACCCCCAGCCGTCAGCTGACCAACTGGTAGCCGGCCTGGTCGACCGCCCGGCGGATGTCGGCAGTCTCCAGCGGGCCGTCGCTGATGACGGTGACCATCCCGCGGGTGACATCGACCTCGACGCCGTTGACGCCGTCCAACGTGCTGATGTGCCGGCTCACCGACTTGGCGCAGCCGCCGCACGTCATCCCGGACACTGCGTAGCTGGTGCGAATGCCGTCCTGGGCACCCGCGGTCGAACCGACAGCGTCAGCGCCGGTGGCGCAACCGCAACTACCTTCGCTGGTGCACATGCGCGAATCTCCCTTGCTCGTGCTGGTGTGCAAGGCGGATCGGGAGCGGACGTAGCCGGCGGCGACGTGAGAACCAGCGGCCCCGGCGTTGGCCCCTGGCCCGGCCGGTCACCAGACACTGCGCCTGGTGCTCATCGATGACCCGTGGTTGCGCCGGTCACCCGGAGCGCCGGGGCCGTCCCCTGGTCCGGCTTCGCTGTCGCCCGTGCTCGCCACGCCGTGCGTGCGCGGTCCCGATCTGCCTTGCGATATCCCCGAGACGCTACCCCTGGGGGGTATTTAACGCAAGGCGCATCATGTCCGCCCGTGGTTGACGTCGATCACTTGACACGGCATACCCCTAGGGGGTACACCTTCACCACTTACCCATACCCCCCAGGGGCATAGAGGAGTGGTTGTGATGTCGTACGGAAACAAGCGGTGGTGGGCCCTCGGCCTCATCGCACTCGCCCAGTTCATGGTCATCATGGACACGTCGATCATCGGCGTCGCCTTACCTCGGATGCAGGCGGATCTGGGCTTCTCACCGGAGAACTTGTCCTGGGTGTTCAACGCCTACGTGGTGGCGTTCGGTGGCCTGCTGCTGCTCGGCGGCCGGCTGTCGGATCTGTTCGGCGCTCGCCGGATGTTCGTCGCCGGGTGGCTGATTCTCCTGGTCGGCTCGGCTGCGGCGGGCCTGGCCGACGGCGTCGCCGTCGAGCTGGCTGCTCGCGCCATTCAGGGCGCCGGGGCGGCCCTGATCGCGCCGTCGGCGTTGACGCTGCTGATGATGCTCTTCGGCGCCGAGCCGCGGGAGCTGACTCGGGCCCTGGCCCTCTACGGAGCTGCTGCGCCCGCCGGTGGCACCGCTGGCGTATTCCTCGGCGGTGTGATCACGGAGTACGTCAGCTGGCCCTGGGTCTTCTACATCAACATTCCCATCGCCCTGCTGGCCGTCCTCGCGGCTCCGGCGCTGATGCCAGCGGGCGGCGCGCGTCGTGGCTCCCTCGACGTCGCCGGCGCACTGACCGTCACTGCCGGTCTCGGTGGCGCGGTGTATGCCATCGTCCGCGCTCCTGAAGTCGGCTGGACGTCCGCTCAGACCTGGCTGGCGCTGGCCGGTGCCGTGGCGGCGCTGGTGGCGTTCGTCGCCATCCAGGCGGCCCGTCGCGAGCCGCTGATGCGGTTGTCCATCTTCCGCACGCCGAACCTCGCCGCGGCGAACGTGGCGCAGCTGCTGCTCGGCGCGGCGTGGATTCCGATGTGGTTCTACCTGAACCTGTACCTGCAGCAGGTTCTCGGCTACAGCGCCTTCCCCAGTGGTGCCGCGCTGCTGCCGATGACGGTCCTCATCATGGTCGGAATGATCGCCATCGCGCCGCGGGCCATCGGCCGGTTCGGGCCCAAACCGATGGTCGTGACGGGACTCGCGGTCCTCGCTGCCGGCCTCGGGTGGCTCGCCCTGATTCGGCCCGACGGCACCTTCGTCGCGGACGTCCTGCCCGCCTCGCTCGTGGCGGCGCTGGGCATGTCCCTGGCCTTCATCCCGTCCCTCGGCACGGCGATCTCCAGCGCCCGGCCGGAGGAGGGCGGACTGGCCTCGGGCATCGTCAACACCAGCTACCAGGTCGGCTCGGCTCTCGGGCTGGCCGCCATGACCGCGGTCGCCGCCTCCTACGGCGCCAGCCAGCTCGGCGACGTGCCGGCCCTGACCGACGGCTACTCCGCCGCCTTCGTCGGCGCCGGCATCGTGGCTGCCGCGGCGGCTGTCATCGCCGCGATCACGCTGCGCACCGCCGCGCCGCGCCCGGAAACCGCCGTAACCCCGACGCCCGACCCGACTGACCGGGCATCCGCACGGTGACCGATCCGATGAAATCTGTGGGGCGGCCGGCCGTCATGGCCGGCCGCCCCACAGGCGGGCCATGACGGGGAGTGGAGGTCGCCGCCTGATCCGGGGCGACAACATCCGTCCTCGAATCGGAAGGTGGTGGCCGCACCGGTGCGGATGACGCGCATGCAGTGGCACGCGTGCCCGTCGAGCAGGCCGAGCGTCCAGCGCGGCCTGGATCGCGGAGGTCTGGGTGAGGACGTCGATCAGGTACCGGTCGTCGTGCGGGCCGTGCGGGCGCCTGGTGACATGCCTCCGCCGCTGTGTCGACGTCGCGAGCGGTACGAGTGCCGCAGATCGCGGAGGCGCAGCCGTCCGGCGCCCTCCTCGCTTCGTGCGCGACCGTTCGGTCAGGTTCCAATGGCCAACCCCAGCAGAGGGGATGCGACTGCGCCGACCACGAGGCCGCCGCCCAACGGGGCAACACGCGGGCCCATGGGCGCCAGCACGAGCCCGATCATCACGATGACGAAGACGGGTATTGAGCTGGCATAGACAAGATGCGTGGCCCACAGGTTCGGGTCGTCACCCCGCGATGGGGGAAGCATCCCAACGATCACGAACAACAGGGTGTGGAGTCCGCCACCTGTAGCAGTCCCCATCATCACGAGAAGCCAGAAGGAACGCCTGCTGAGTCGAGCCACGGAGGAGCTTCTCACCGGCGGATGATCTCACGTGGTGGACGCGCGCGGGACGCGCAAGCGGGCGAGACTCGTTCTCGGCACTGGCCGCCCGCCGCTGCCACCCCGGCCTGCCGATCCCGCCCCTGTCGCATGACGTCGAGCAGCTGTACGCCCGCGAACTGCTCGGCGACGGCACCGGCGCGACCGGGTACCTCCGCAAGGGAACGGGCGGTCGGCAGGCTATACGGACAGACCGATCCACGGCCGGACGGTCGGTGCGATGATCAGGCGATGAGCGACCAGCCGGACTGGACGACACCCATCCGGGCGGTGCACGTGCGGCACGGTACCCAGACGGCCTGCGGCGGGATCGCCATCGTGCTCGCCGACGTCGAGCCGCATGCGGCATACGCCTTCACCGCACGGTTCGACGGGCGACCGCCCGGCCCGGCCGACCTGCGCCAGGAGTGTGTCGAGGGCTTCGCCGACGGGATGCGGACCGAGTTGGCTCGGCTCTGCGGCGGCCAGCCGCCCCCGGTCCGGGTCGTGCTGCGCCGAATCCTGGTCCACGACGTGGACTCGTCGGCGGCGATCAACCGGGCGGCCGGGCGGCTGGCCGCCTTGGAGGCGGTCCGGCGCGCCACCGACGGCCGGCCAGCACCCTGACCAGCCGGCGGCATGCGGTGAACCGCCAGAGCGCCACCACCCCCGCCGGACCGCCGCCGGGGCCATGTATCCAACCTTCCGCAGCTTCCAGAGTGCTGCCGCCCATCGCAGCATTCGAGGTGGGGGTGAAAGCCACCTGCTGCGGGAGGATGACGCCCAGGACCGGGCGACGTGGGTCGACAGAATTCTCGCTGATCTCAAGCCCTACGACGCGGGGGTCTTGGACGAGTTCTCAGCCGCCGTTGTCGATTCGATTGTCCACGGCGATCCAGTTCGTCTCCCACGTCTGCCCGCCGTCGTCTGAGAACGCCTGCTCGAACCTCGCCTTGTCCGGGCCCTGCCGGAAGATGAGGAAGCGCACCTTGATCGCACGCCCCCCGAGCTGGTCGTCGCCGTAGAACTCGCCCACACCGTCGTGGAACCCGCCGTACACGGACGGGGTGAGCAGTCCATCCCGGATGTTCACAAAGGTCAGGCTCCAGCGCCCCGCCTGGGGCTCATAGAGCCGCAGATTGAGGCCCTCGATCCGTCCGTTCGGCCCCGAAACCTTGAGTTCGACGACATTCGCACGCCGGTCCAGCAGCGGACGCACGACGCTCGTACCCTCGAAGTGGAGCCATTCATCCTCGGATCCCGAGAGCGGATCGGCGAGCACCCGCACCTTGGTATGCCAGGCACCGATCTCCCAGTCGAAGTCACGTTGGCCATCCTCGACAGCCGCCAAAGCCATGGAGGAGGCCGTCGCCGCGTCGCCCGACGCCGCCATGGCGGTCAGCATGAGGAGCGAGAGGCACGGGACCAGGATTCGCTTGTACGGCACGGTGATTTTGGTGTGAAGGTTCATGATTCAACTATTCGAGCGGAGCACGCCCGTGAACAAGAAGGCACCTGCACGTAACCCCTCACCGTCGCGCCCCAATCCTCTACCCGGCTGCCCGATGGCCGCGGCGTTCGCCGCGATCGGTGGAAAGTGGAAGCTGACCCTTGTGTACTGGCTAGCCCATGGCGAGTGCCACTTCGCCGGCCTCCGCCGTCTGGGCGCGCCGATCACGCCGAAAGTGCTGGCCGAGCAGCTGCGCGAACTCGAAGCTGACGGGCTCGTCGAGCGCATCGTGACCGGACCCATCCCGGCGCCGGTCATCTACAGGCTCACCTCCTACGGCACTACGGTTCTGCCTGTCGTGGAAGGCGTCCGGGTCTGGGGCGAGGCGCACCTTCAGCGCACCCATGGTCAGGCCACACCCGACGAGTCGATGCGCTGCACGCATGCGATCGCGTAGGCCCGCGCTGACCGTGGTGGGTGTTGCCCCCTGATCTTGGGCACCTGAACCTTGGATCGTGATGGCATGGGCGTGCCGCCTCAACTGTCACGGTCTCCTTCCCCGACACCGGCGGGTTGTGGGAGCAGCCCGGGGGGGGGGGCCTCGGCCTCGCCGCCTGCGCCCGAGGGGTCCGAGCAGGGGATGACGATTACGAATCCCCCGTTGCGGATGCCGTGGACGGCAAGGGGGATCCATCCACCCGTGGTCCTCGGCACGGTGGTTTCGTTCGCTCTCGACGTGCCGTGGGCCAGCGACGTGATCGGGGAACGACTCATCTGGCCGGAGGTCATGCTGTCGCGGTTGCGGGAGTTCTTTGGGCTGGCCGGCAGAGAGTTCGATACCTTCGTGTCCCCGCCAGGTGCCTCCGTATGGCAACGTCTCCGCTTGGTAGAGCACAACCTCCCGGGAGAAGAACGGTGCCAGCGGCGTGAAGTCCGCGGTTCCCGGACCACCGGCCGCGAGGTACTCGGCTTCCGCTGCGTACATCCTCTTCAGCACGGACAACCCTGCCGTCGACGCGGTTTCGATCATGAATTGCACTCTTCCTGTAGGCGCCACGGAGCGCCGGCGGAAATCGGCCGTCGCGTTGGTCGCGTCGACCGACCGCTCGTCGGCAGTCGCATGCAAGCGGCTCAGGGCCGAGGCGGCTGTCAGGCATGCCCTGTTGTGGTCCGGCAGCATCTGCTGTTCGTCAGTCGGCCCACCGGTGCTCACCCCAGGCCGCCGAAGTATCCCTCCTCCTCGCCGAGCAGCAGCGGCACGTCGTAGATCGACATGTCCGGCCGAGTCCTGATGTACCGCACCCGGTGTCGCCACCGTTGGTGTTCGAAGGCCACGTCGGCGTCGATCTCGACGACCGTGGTGGGGTCCACCTGCACATATGGCAGTGGTTCGGGCCGGTCCAGTTGCCCGGACCAGGACGGCGGCAGTGGCTGCGGCCAGGGATGCACCGTTGCGCCGTGGCGCGGCAACGCGCGAACGGGGGACAGCATGGCCGCGAGTTCGGCCCGCTGGGTGGGGTTCAGCGGGTGGGTGCGGCCGGTGTATCGCAGGGTTCCTCGCCGGTCGAACCGGCCGAGCAGCAGGGTGTCCGGGTCGCGGATGCTGCCGGTCACGCCACCGATGATCGCCTCGGTGGTGATCCGGGTCCGGTATTTCCGCCAGCCGCGCCGGCCAGGCTCGTACCGGCTGGTCGACTGCTTGCTGACCACGCCTTCGATGCCGGTGGCGACGGTCCAGTGCGTCAGCCAGTCCGCGACCTGCCGCGAGTCTGCGGTCTGCGGGGTGAGGGTGAGCTGTGCTGGCGCGCCGGCGAGCAGTTGTTCGAGCCGGTAGCGCCGCTGCGACAGCTCGCGGTTCAGGATCACCTGTCCACCGGGGTTCGCGAGGAGGTCGAACAGCACGTAGTGGGCGGGGCACTCGCGGGCCAGGCGCAGCAGGTCGCGGCCGGCGGTGACGCGCCGCTGCAGCTGCGCGAAGTTCGTCCGGCCGCCCTGCAGCACGATCAACTCGCCGTCGAGCACCGCCCCCGGTGCTATGGCCGCGCGGACGGCCCGGGTGATGTCAGGGAAGTATGTGGTCAGGTTGCGGCCGGCCCGTGACTGGAGATACACGCCATCGGCGTCTCGGAAGGCGATGGCCCGCCAGCCGTCCCACTTCGGCTCGTGAACCAGGTCCGGGCCCTCGGGCACCTCGTCGACGGGCGCGGCGAGCATCGGCGCGACCGGCCGGCGCAGCACCGGTCCGGCGCCCGCCTGCCCCCGGCTGCGGGCCGGGCTCACCGCCGAAGCGGGATGTGAACGCTGATCATGTCCGCCCCCTGCAGAACATGGTGGGGGAGCGACGGCCACTCTGGGGTGAAGATCCGCGACAACGAATGCCTACAGCCGCCCCCGGATGCCAGCGGGCCAAGGGGAAGCCTCGACATTGACCTCGGTGGCTACCCTCCCCGGGTGGACCGTGACTCAGACCAACCCCCCGATGACCTCCGTCCGGACCTGTCAGACGAACAGGTTCTCTACGACGAAGCAGATATTCCTCCTGCGATACCCGAGTTCGTGTTCTGGCTCGGCGGCGCAGTCGGAGGCGGCATCCTCGGGAACGCCACCTACGACGCGCTCAAGGCGGCACTCGGCGCCCTCCGCCGCATCAAGGATGGGCCCGCTCTGAACGAGATGGAGGTAGTGGGGTCGCGAGAGAGGCTGCCCGCCTCAGGTCGCGCCGAAACGGTGAGGACGGAAACGGTGACTTCGAGGTCACCGCAGTTGAACAGACGGCTGGTGGCTGGAGCGTCGAACTCACGGGATCGACGACAACGCTCCGGGTGAGGCTGCCGCAGCGGCGTGACCGCAACGGAATCGTGCAAGCCAGGGTCCGAGACATTGGGTTTGGGTGAAGTGAGCAGGCCGCCCGCGAAGTGCTCGAAGACGACCGTTGTCCCCGCCTCCCCCGTACCTCAGGAGGAACGAGGGGTGTCCTGCCCGAGTCCTCGGCGAATCGCGATCTCCACTGGCGAGTACGCACCGTCGGCCCGTTCCAGTTCGTACGGCGCGGCCGGCACCAGCGGCGGCTGGGCCATGAAGCGCGGCCGCGTCCCGTGGTGCGGTTGCGCCGCGTGCACCAGGAACGGATGGCACAGGAAGACATCGCCCGGGGACCCGGTGGCCAGGGCGAGTGGCCGATGGTCGGACGCCGCCACCAACTCGGGCGCGAGGTCCAGCCCGCTCGCCCCGTCCTCCCCGTACTTCTCCAGCACCTTCGGCACGTCGAGGTGTGAGCCGACCCGGATCCGGGTCGGGGCGTCCTCCGCACCGACCTCGCTGAACAGGAACAGCATCAGCAGCGCCCGGCCCCGGGAGCGAAGATTCGTGAAGTACCAACTCGCACCCTCCGGCAGATAGCTGCCCTCGATGTGCCAGCCCGCGTCGTTCGGCTCATCCTTGTGTGGGAAGCGCAACGGGAACGTACCCAGCGAGTAACGCGGCTCCCAGCGTCCCGCGCCGACGAGCAGGTCGTACGCGTGATGGAGGAACGGAGAATTGGGTGCGGCGGCGAACGGCCCCTGCGCCATGCCGGGCACCCAGTGCACGGGCTGCGTCCAGGTGGCTGGGTCGTCCGGGTCGTAGCCCGTCTCCCGCCACAGCAGCCGCGCGCAGTCCGCGGCCACGCGCGGTGCGACGGCGCCCGCCAACTTCACGAAGCCGTCGCGAAGGAACCGGGATACCAGTGTCGTGTCGTCCATGCCCCCATCGTGTGGCGGCACCGATCCCGATCACCCGACACTTTCCGCTCCGCTTCTGTCGGGTGCGCACTCGGCGACACTTCGCTACGGCCAGCCCGCGACCCCGCCCGGTCTCGCCTCGGCGGTCACTATCAGGCGAGTGCCGACGACCCGGGGGAAGGCGGCCAGATGACATCCCGACCAGCACGACCCTTCGCCGTCAACACGTGTCGGTGACCGTGATGAGACGCAGGGGGAGTGGGGACCAGGTACGGGGGGAACCGAGATCAAGTACTGCTAGCCTGGCCGTCCTGCCGGAGATGTGGGGAGACGGCGATGGCAGACAAGAGGGTGGAGCCCTGTGACGTTGAGGTGGACGAGCTGGGGCTGTCGCTGCTCGGGTGGCAGATCGTGGATGTTCGGGCCCGGCTGACGACCGAGTCGTATCGGGACGGAACTCACTACCAGAAGGTCACGGTCGCCGGCAGTGCCCGGTTCTTGGAGGAGGACTGGAGCACCCGGTTTGACAGCGGGGACTGGGCGCCAAATCTGATGCTCTCGCTCAGCCTGCGAGACGGCGACGCTCCGCCGAACTTCGAACGCGCCGTCATGGAGAAGGCCGAGGTCGCCGGTAAACGCCCTGTGCGTTTCACTGAGACGAGCGACGAGTGGGAGACCGCGCGGCCGCTGACGCCGGACCAGTTGCGGATCCGCTTGACGGCCTATGACTTCGAGGACGTGGGGCCGGACTTCGACCTGCCCGCCCGGGAGGTCACGCCGCTACCGGTGGAGCTGATCGACGAGACCTCCTGGACGTCGGTGCGCCTGCTACCCACGGTGACCGCGCAGGTGTGGCACGACAAGTACGGCGACAAGGTCCGGGTGCATGCCGAGGGCATGATGGCCTTCGGGTCCGCGGAGGAGATGCTGGCCGAGCGGAAGGCGCGACGCTCCTGGGGACAGGACGCGACGGTAGCCTCCGAGTCGCCGTTCAAGGTCAAGGGCCCCGGCTTCGTCGTAGAGATCCTCGATGACGACGACTTTCTGCTGGAAAAGCACGAAGTCGACCTGTACGCCAAAATCCCGGTGAACGATCAGGGGCGGACACCAGACCGCCAGCCGCGATGGGTCGCCAACACCAGCGACAACGTCGAGGACCTTGCCGGCAAGCCGACCCGGGTTGTCGTCCGGATCATGGACGGGGACGACCTGTGAGTGACACGCTCGCCTGGCGTCTCGGGCATCTGCAGGAGACGCTGGTCCGGGAGAATGCGCAGGCGCCGGGGCTGTTCGGGGAAATCGCCCGGATGGAGGGACTGCTCGCGGAGACCTATCGGGACCGGGTGCCCTACGAGCTGTTGCAGAACTCGGACGACGCCGGCTCCCACACGGTGGAGATCACGCACCGGGCCGACGGATCGTTCGTCTGGCGCAATGACGGGCGGGAGCTGAACGCCGCAGACATCGAGGCGCTCTGCCGCAGCGCCAGCTCCACCAAGCAGCGTGGCGACTCCATCGGATACCGGGGGATCGGCTTCAAGTCGCTGGCGGCCGTTGCCACGCGGATCGACGTGCGCTCGGGGAACATCGGGTTCGCGTTTGATCGGGATCGGGCGGCAGCGTTGCTCGGTGGCGTCCCGGTCGGCTCGGTGCCGCTGATCCGCATCCCGACCGACATCCGTGACGAGGAGCCGCAGCCCGGTGTCGCCTTCACCGTGACCCGGAGCGCGACGGGAACGGCGTTCGGCACCATCGATCCCATCGCCGCTCTGTTCCTGCGGCACGTCGGACGCATCGTCACCACCTCGGAAAGCGGCAGCGACACCCTCCGGATCGTCCGCGACGCGGAACCGGGCGCTCCGCCCGGTGACGGCGGCTCCGTCGCGCTTCACGGTGACAGCGGCGAGGCGCGATTCGCCGTGCTCCGACATGGCACCGCGACGGTGGCCGTTCCGCTGGACTCCCGCGCGGTCGCGCTGGCCGGGGTACGCGGCCGCCTCGCCTGCTTCCTGCCACTCCAAGACGAGATCGGCCTTCCGGTGGTGGTCTCCGGAGACCTGCTCACCGACCCGTCCCGCACGCACGCCGTGGTGGCCGACGCCTCCACCCGCCAGGTTCTGCGAGACGCGGCCACCGCGATCGCCGAACAGCTGTCCACGCCGGGCGCGCCCACCTTCGACCGGCTGTGGGAGCTACTGCTCGACGGAGAGGACATCCGAAGCGCGCTGCTCGCCGCCACCGACACCGCCGCGAAGGTGCTGCTCAGCGCTCTCCGCGAGGCGATGGCATCGCGCCGGCTGCCGTTTTCCTACTCCACTCTCGTCCTGGAGCCGGAGGACGTCCCGGTCCTCTTTCCACAGGGTGCGCCAGCCGCTCTCTACACCGCCAGAAATAGAGCGAGTGCCCGCGCGATCAAGGCAACCCTGGGCCTCACCACGTTCGACTTCAACGCGCTGCTGGCCGGCCCGGACGTGCCGAAAGTCTCCGCGCCGCTGCAGACGCGCCTGACCGAGCACCTGACCGAGCTCGCCAAGATGCACGGCCGGCGGCTCAGCGAGGCCGAACGGCGGTTCGTCGAGTCCGCGGCGGGACCAGCGACGGAGGAACCCACGAAGGAGGCACCCGCGGCGGTCGTCGAGCGGACTCCGCCTCGTGCGCCATCCCGCGGGGAGCCACTTTCCGAAGTACTCACCCGGTGGCGGGCCGCTGAGGAAGCCGCACGGCAGTACCTGAACGCGCGCGGCTGGGACCTGCGCGACGTCAGCACCCAGAACGTCGGCTACGACCTCGAGGGCACCCAACCCGACGGCACCCCGGTGCGGCTCGAGGTCAAGAAGGTCGACCGTCCCGACGCCCGGTTCGCCATGACGAACAACGAGATGTCGCTGATGCTCGGCACGCCGGGAGGTTACTACCTCGCCATCGTGGTAGGAGACGGCCGCTACGCGAAGCTGGTGCTCCTGGATCCATCCCGAGAGGGCCTGACGCGCGAGCGCGTGTGCCGCCGCTGGGACTGGGAGTTCACCGACTGGGCACGGTTCGCGCTACCGGTGGAATGAGGCGTGCAGACACACGTCACACCGGTGGCTGGGAGCGAGTGAGCGGAATGGTCGCGACGTCAGCCACGTGAACGGTCGCGGGCTAGTCCCCAGCCGGATGCCACCGGGCGACGGCTGCCAAGATCCGCGCCCGGGCGGTCAGGGATCGCCTGGACTGCCGGGCGCCGCCGACCGAGGGTCGTGACCTACGGCTGCTGGCCGGCACAGCGGAAGGTGGGCGGCGCCGCTTTCGAAAGTACTTACGCAGGAGCCGCCGTTGCGCCTGCTGGCGAGGTCACATGGTCGGACGTCCGTGGCATGCTGGCGGCCGTGACCCCGTTGACGATCATCAAGGGTGATGCGACGAGCCCGCAGGCCAAAGGCCGCAAGGTGATCGCGCACCTCTGCAATGACCTGGGCGGCTGGGGCAAGGGCTTCGTCCTGGCGATCTCCCGCCGCTGGCCGGAGCCGGAACGCGACTACCGCCAGTGGCATCGTGGCCGGGCGAGCAACGACTTCGCGCTCGGTGCCACCCGGCTGGTGCAGGTCGCCCCGGATGCATGGGTGGCAAACATGGTCGGCCAGCGGGGGATCAGGACCGGCAGCGCCGGCCCGCCGATCCGCTATGACGCCGTCGAACGATGTCTGGCTTCCCTTGCCGACCAAGCGCATGCGTTGGGTGCGTCTGTGCACATGCTTCGCATTGGCTGCGGGCTGGCTGGCGGTGCGTGGAACCGGGTCGAGCCGATCATCCTCCGAACCCTCTGCGCACGGGACATCAGCGTGACCGTGTACGACCACCGGTAGCAGCACCCTGGCGGACACGGACCGCGCGTCGCGAAGCGCGGCCGGCTGCCCGTGGGCGGCCGCGCGGACGTGCCGCTGAGCGGGCGTTCCAACCATGGCCTTGCCGAACGCGTAACATAGTGGTTACGCTCTTCGGGTGGACGAGGTGGCGGCGGCGATAGCCGACCCGGTGCGGCGCGACATCCTGGTGATGCTGCGCGAGCAGCGGCTCCCCGCGGGTGAGATCGCCGAGCGGTTCACCATCAGCCGGCCTGCCGTCAGCCGGCACCTGCGGGTGCTCCGGGAGAGCGGCCTGGTCCGCGACACGCTCGTCGGCCGCCAACGCTTCTACGAGTTGGACGCGTCGCGGTTCGCCGGCTTGATCGGGTGGCTCGACCAGTTCGCCCGGGCCGCCGGCTGGGAGCGGCGCCTCGACGCGCTGGAGACCGAGGTCTATCGCACCCGTCGCGAGCGCCGCCGGCGCGACACGACGGATCAACGGCAGGAGAAAACGGCATGAGCAATCCACCTACGGGCCGGCTCTTCCCAACGGCTGACGGCCGCGATCTCATCCTCAGCCGCACGTTCCGGGCACCCATCGAGGACGTGTGGGCCAGCGTGACCGAACCCGACCGCACCGCCCGGTGGTTCGGAGCGTGGGAAGGCGATGCCGCCCCCGGTCACATGATCAAATTGCAGATGGCCTACGAGGATCAGGCACCGTGGTTCGACGTGCGGATCGACGCATGCGACCCACCGCGGCGACTGGCCCTGTCGACGACCGACGAGTCGGGCAACTGGCGGATCGAGCTACTGCTGTCGCACACCGATGGTCAGACCGAGCTCCGGCTCGTGCACCACCTCGACACCACCGACGAGATCGGCGAGATGGGCCCCGGCTGGGAGTACTACCTGGACATGCTGATAGCAGCCCGGGACGGCTTGTCCACGCCGAGTTTCGACGACTACTACCCGGCGATGAAGCCCTACTACGATTCGCTGCCCACCCGGACCGACCCGGCCTGACCTTGCCAAGGCTGCTGGCAGGTAGAAGCCAACTCATAATCTTCTACCGCCGACCGTGGATGCGGTTGCTCAGCGCGCCAGCCCGGCGCGCGCTGCGGCGATGGCTTGGTCGAGGCTTCTGTCGCCAGGGCTGGTCACCTCTGGGTCGGTCATCTCATCTTCGATGATGCGGCCAGCGCGGCGTGCAGGTCCGCCACACCCGGCTCGGTGGGAACATCGTCATGAGCTTGCTGCCGACGGAGACGACCTCACGCCGGGTTCGCGTCGAATCGTCTCGTTATGATCTTGAAAAGCAACTCTGTAGGCGCTTACGTCCGGGTGGCGGATTACGTGCGCGGATGGTCCACACTGGTTCGACTACGCGCTGTCAGGAGGCAGTGATGAACCGCCGAGCCGCCACATAGCGGCGGCTGGTTTTTGACGTTGGGCAGGAGATGGCTCTGGCCTCCCGAGCGGGAGGGCCTTATTCACTAGCGGCGAAGCGCTCCACGTTATCGATGGGGCCGACCACCAGGATCAGGTCGCCGTAGGTGAGCACGGTGTCGGGTGTGGCATGGGTGAAGCTCGGCTCTCGCCCGCCGATCCCGGCCTGGGGCTTCACGGCGACCACGGTGACACCCCATTTACTGCGCAGCTTCGACTCGCGTAGTGGCATGCCGACGACGTCGCGCGGTGGTTTGGTCTTGATCACGGCGAAGTCGGCATCGACCTCGACATAGTCGAGGATCCGCCCGGAGAGCAGGTGCGCGACGCGTTCGCCCATGTCGTGCTCAGGCGCGACGACATGGTGGGCGCCGACGCGGGTGAGGATGTTGCCGTGTTGGCCCGTGACGGCCTTGGCCCAGATGTCGGAGACACCGAGTTCGGACAGCAGGCTGGTGGTGAGGATGCTGGCCTGAATGTCGGTGCCGATCGCGACCACGGCACGGTGGAATTCCGCGACGCCGAGTTGTCGGAGTGCTTCGACGTCGGTGGAGTCTGCGGTGATCACGTGTGGAATCTGTCCGACGAGGGATTGGACGACCTTGGGTCTGTTGTCGATGCCGAGCACCTCCGTGCCCCGCCTGACCAGTTCGAGGGCCAGGGCGCTGCCGAAGCGTCCGAGCCCGATCACCACTACCGGTTCGGTGTGTGTTTCAGCCAACGATCGTCCTCTCCTCGGGCAGTTCGAAGCGGCGGTTACGATCTCGCAGCGCCAGGGCGGACGCCACGGTGAGAGGTCCGATCCGGCCGATGAACATCAGCAGGATCAGCAGGATGTTTCCCTGTGGCGGCAGGCTACCGGTGATGCCGGTGGACAGACCGACGGTGGCGAACGCGGACACGACCTCGAACAGGATCGCGTCGAGCCGGTACGGGGTGATGGCCAGCAGGATGAACGTGGCGACAACCACCGCGCCGATGCTCAGCAGGACGATCGCCAGAGCCTGACGCTGGTTGCTCGGCGGGATCCGGCGCCGACCCACATTGACCTGCGTCTCTCCGCGCATCTCCGACCAGAGCACGAAGGCCAGCAGCCCGAAGGTGGTGACCTTGATGCCGCCAGCGGTGCCGGCGCTGCCGCCTCCGATGAACATCAGCACGTCGCTGGCCAGCAGGCTCTCCGGACGCATGGCGCCGATGTCGACGCTGTTGAAGCCGGCGGTCCGGGTCATCGTCGAGGAAAAGAACGCAGCCAGGAGCTTTTGCGGGCCCTCCAGGGGGCCGAGCGTTCGGGGATTGGAGAACTCCGCGAGGGCCAACACGATCGTGCCCAGGGCCAGGAGCGCCACCGTCAGGACGACGGTGATTCGGGTCATGACGGACCACAGGGCCGGTCGCCGCCAGCCGCGGGCCAGTTCGAACACCACCGGGAAACCGAGGCCACCGAGGATGACCGCAGCGGCGATCGTCAGACTGATCCAGGGGTCGGTGACGTACCGCATGAGGCTGTCGGCGTTGGTCGAGAAGCCGGCGTTGTTGAACGCCGAGATGGCATGAAAAGTCCCGTCGTACAGCGCGGTACCGAACGGCGCGTCGTAGGCCGTGGCGAACCTGACGGTCAGCACCACCGCGACCACGGCCTCACTGGCGAGGCTGAACAGTACGATCCGACGGACCACCCCGCGTACGTTGGTCAGCTCCAGGCTTTTCGTCTCCGCCTGGGCCAGGAACCGCGCACGCAGTCCGAGCCGTCGCGAGAGCAGCACCGTGAACAGCGTCGCCAGGGTCATGATGCCGAGTCCGCCGGCCTGGATCAGCAGCAGGATCACGGCCTGGCCGAAACCGGACCAGTAGCTGCCGGTGTCCACCGTGACCAGGCCGGTGACGCACACCGCCGACGTGGCGGTGAACAGGGCGTCCACCAGGTCGGCCCGCTGGCCGGCACGGGTCGCCACCGGTAACGACAGCAGCGCGGTGCCGACGGCCACCGCAGCGGCGAAACCGGTGGCGATCACCTTGGCCGGATGCTGGAAGCGATCGGTACGCCGCTGCCACGCGGGCCTACGGCCCAGTAGCGGCACGAGCGACCCGCTCACCCGTGAACCACATGTCGACGACGGCCGGGACAGGTCATCCGGATACCGTGTCCGACCGCAACTCCCATGGAACGAATCATCGCACCCCGCCCTCGACTCGCCCGCCGTTGCCCGACATCGCCGGTAACCAGGTGGTGCCGACACCGGACCGATGGCCGCAGCCGCGACGGGGCCGCCGGCGCCAGATCAAGGTCTGGCACCGGCGGCTACTCCACTCAGGCGCCCCCGGCCAGGTCACGCCGGCGGAACGTGGCCACGGCCGCCTGGGCGACTGCCGCGGCGAGCACCGTCAGCACCACGACCGCGACCAGGCTGATGTCGACCAGGGGATACTCCCCGATGTGCTCGAACGGCGACAGCCGTACCGCCGTGTCGGGTATGTCGAGGATCGGGGCGAAGAATCCGACGATCAGCCCGTAGGCGAGCACTCCCCAGATGGCCGGCAGTACCCGCGGCAAGGCCGCGTAGAGCACGGTGGCGGCGGCGAGGACGAGCCAGACCGCCGGGGTGTGGGCGACATGGCCGAGCACCAGTTGGCCAAACAATCCCTCGTCACCGGTGCTCACCGCGGCCCCCACGCCCATGCCGACACCGGCGACCAGCAGCAGCCACGGTACGCCTAGAGCGGCCACGGCGACGTGGCTGGCGACCCAGGCCGGTCGGCTTACCGCGGTGGCGAGGACCGACTCGGCTCGCCCTTCGGCTTCCTCCGCGCGAAGCGTCTGTACGGCAAGCACGGCATAGACCCCGACCGCCAACGCCATCGTCAGGCCCAGAGTGCCGAGGAAGCCGGCCAGCAGGTTCTCCGAACCGCCCATGACCGCGATCAGGTCTTCCGGTGCGTCCGCGAAACCGTCGAGCAGGGGCTGGGTGAACGAACCGTAGGCGAGCCCGGCGACGAGCAACGACATGCTCCAACCGATCAGGCTGGCCCGGTGCAGCCGGAAGGCGAGGGCGAGCGGGCTGGCCAGCCAGGCCGCGGCCCGGGGGGATCCGAGCCGGGGTGGCACCAGACCCGCGCCGAAGTCCCGGCGTACCGACAGGGCGTAACCCACCCCCGCGGCGGCCGCCGTGAACGCCACGGAGATCGCCAGTGGCCACCAGCGGTCGTGCACGTAGGGCGCGGTCTGCTGCGACCAGCCGATCGGTGACAGCCAGGACAGCCAGGCCGGGCCGCTGCCCTGCACCGCCGCCATGTCGCCGAGTCCGCGCAGCATGAACGCGGCCCCGAGTACAGCGCCAGCGGCGCCGGACGCGGCCCGCGGGTACTCCGACAGCTGAACGGTCACCGTCGCGATGCCGGCGAAGGTCAGCGCCACCGCGCCGACCGATGCGCCGAACAGCAGCGATCCGCCCGCGTCGTACCCACGGCTGATCATCATCGCGCCGATCAGCAGCGCGACCAGAACCGCCATCGCGGTAGCGAGCGTCAGCGCGGCGGTGAGCTGGGCGTGCCGGCCGACCACGTTGGCGCGAATCAGCTCGGCCCGGCCGGAGCGCTCCTCGGCGCGGGTGTGCCGCACGACGGTGAGCAGTCCCATCAGGCCGGCCCCGATCGCCACATAGAGGCCGTACTGGCCGGCGAGGAAGCGTTCGATGGTCAGGTCGTCGAAGCCGAAGCCCCGGCCGCTGAACAGCGCGCCGGCCGGGCTGCCGGAGAACGCGGTCAGCCCCTCCAGGTCCGCCGGGCTCTTGACGAGGGTCTCCAGCGCGGTGGCGAAGTACGTCATCAGCAACGTCAGCCCGAGGATCCACGCGGGAAAGCGGATCCGGTCGCGGCGCAGCATGAACCGGAGGAGCCTGCCGGTTCCGGTGACCGCGCTTCCCCGGGCGGAGACGGCGTGCGCCGGACGGTCGAGCGTCACCGTGGCCATCACGCCACCTCCGCGGCGCCGTCGTGGACGAGCTGGTCGCCGTAGTGGCGCAGCAGCAGCTGCTCCAGGGTCGGCGGCCGGACGGTCAGCCCCTGCACGCCGAGGTCGCCCAGCTGCCGAACCACGGCGGCGAGGTGATCGCCGTCGACCTCGAAGCGCACGTGGCCGTCCTCGGACCGCAGCCCGTGCACGCCGGCGAGGCCGGCAAGGGTGTCGGCCGGGCGGTCGGTGACTGCGTCGACCGAGGTACGGGTCAGGTGACGCAGGTCGGTCAGCGAGCCGGTCTCGACGATCTGACCCTGTCGGATGATCGAGATCTGGTCGGCGAGCACCTCGACCTGGGCGAGGATGTGGCTGGACAGCAGGACGGTGCGGCCGGCGGCCTTCGCCTCGCGGATGCACTCCTGGAACACCGCCTCCATCAGCGGATCCAGTCCCGCGGTGGGCTCGTCGAGCAGGAGCAGCTCGACGTCACTGGCCAGCGCGGCGATCAGGGCCACCTTCTGCCGGTTGCCCTTGGAGTAGGTGCGGCCCTTCTTGCGCGGGTCGAGGTCGAAACGCTCACACAGTTCGTCGCGGCGGACGGGGTCGGTGCCGCCGCGCAGGCGGGCGAACAGGTCGATCGCCTCGCCGCCGGTGAGGTTGGGCCACAGCTCCACGTCGCCGGGGACGTAGGCGAGCCGGCGGTGCAGCCGCACCGCGTCGGCCCACGGGTCGCCGCCGAGCATCCGGGCGCGGCCGCTGTCGGCCCGGAGCAGCCCGAGCAGGATCCGGATGGTGGTGGACTTGCCGGCGCCGTTGGGACCGAGGAAACCATGCACGGTTCCGGTCTCGACCCGCAGGTCGAGTCCGTTCAGCGCGGTGACCCGGCCGAAAGACTTGTGGATGTTCTGGATATCGATGGCAGCAGTCATCGTCGTAGGCCTCATTCGAGGAAAAGCCCAGGGCAAACTGGGGTCCGATGTCGTCGATCACGGAAGAACCGCGGAAGAAAGGGTCACGCCAAGGCGTGGTGGCTAGCGTGCGGCGGTGCCTGCGTCGCCTGCCGGCGGCGGATCCGGGACGTACATCAGGTAGTCGTCGAGCATTGATCGGTCGACGAGCAGCCCCTTGGTGAACAGTTCGAGGGCCGGCGGCGTGATGTCCTCGGCGTACCGCCGGAACAGAGCAGGGAACTCCTTGTCAGTGGCATCGGCACCGTGCAGCGTGAACCACAGCAACAGGCCACCCGTCGCCTGGTAGGCGAGGTATCGCGTCCGGGCGGCGCGGTCGTGGCTGGGGCGGACCACCCCGGCGGCCTCTCCCGCGGCGAGGTATTCCTCGGCGTCCGCGATCATCTGTTCGACCAGCTTCAGCGCGAATTCCCCACCAGCCTGCAAGCTGCGCAGCAGGTACCGCACCATCGGCGCGAACTGCTCAACCTCGGCCATGTGGGCCAGCAGCATCGCCGCCGAGCCGTCCGTCAGCGCCTTGGTCTTCTCCTGGCGCATGACCTCCAGCACGTGCTCGTCGCAAGCGCGGCGCAGCCCGTCCTTCGACCCGAAGTGGTGGATGACCAGGCCCGCGGTCACCCCGGCGTCGGCGGCGATGCTCCGCAGCCCGACCCGGAAACCGTCGCGGCCGAACCGCTCGATGGCGGCGTCACGGATGCGGCTCGTGGTGGCGAACTCGCCATCCCGACTCCCGATCCCCACGCCATCCGACGCCACGCCGCCACATTAAACACTTGTTCAGCCAACCGCAACACCCCTTGCCGGGCCTGCCTCAGTCGCCGAAGTACCCATATCCGATGGGCGCCCCTCGCGTGCCCCACAGGATCCTGCGAACCAGTCGCCGGTCACCTGATCGACCGCCACCGCCGCCCACGTTGGCTGGCGCTCGTGTCGGTCTGTGGCCCATGCCACAGGTAGTTCCTGTCAGCAATCGGGGCGCTGTTCCGCTCAACTCGCGAAGCAGGCGAACAGACAGGAGCAATACATGAAGCACCGCATCGTCGTCCTCGGCGCCGGCTACGCCGGGGCCTACGTGGCTGGGAACCTGGCCCGCCGGCTGTCACCGACGGACACCGAGATCACCGTGGTCAACGCCGAGCCGGACTTCGTCCAGCGGCTGCGGCTGCACCAGCTCGCGGCCGGCCAGGACATCGAGGCTCCCAAGCTCGCCGACGTCTTCGCGGGCACGGGGATCCGGCTGCGCCTGGCCCGGGTCACCGCCGTCGACCCCAAGCGCCAGGTCATCACCGTGGCCGACGCCAACGGCGGCGGCGAGCTCGGCTACGACACCCTTCTCTACGCCCTCGGCAGCCAGGGCGACGACCACGGCGTCCCCGGTGTGCCCGAACACGCCTTCGACATCGCCGCCCGGCCCTCGGCGCTGCGCCTGCGCGAGCGCCTGGACAGCCTCGGCAAGCGAGGTGAAGGCGGGAGGGTAGTGGTCGTCGGCGACGGGTTGACCGGCATCGAAACCGCCACCGAGATCGCCGAATCCCGGCCCCGCCTGTCGGTGGCGCTGATCGCCCGAGGCGAGCTGGGCGCCCGGCTCTCCGCCGGAGCCCGCAGCCACCTTCGCCAGGCCTGCCACCGGCTGGGCATCACCGTCCTGGAGCACACCAGCGTCGAAGCCGTCGAGGCGACGCGGGTGCTGTGCGCCGACGGCAGCGCCCTGGCGTCCGACGCCACCGTGTGGGCGGCCGGGTTCGCGGTCAACCCCATCGCGGCGGCGAGCGGGCTGGAGGTCACCGAGAATGGTCGGATCGTCGTCGATCGCACCATGCGATCGGTCTCGCATCCGAACGTCTACGCTGTCGGCGACAGCGCATACGCCATCGGCGACAACGGCCGGCCGCTGCCGATGTCCTGCGCTTCAGCCGGCTACACCAGCAAGCAGGCCATCGAGGCGATCGTGGGACGCCTGACCGGCCGCAAGATCGCGACCACCAAGCTGGGCTACCCGGGCAACCACATCAGCCTCGGGCGGCGGGACGGGATCCTGCAGCTGGTCGACGACGAAGCGCGAGCGAAGCCGACGTACCTGGGCGGCCGGACCGCCGCGCGGATCAAGGCGGGCATCCTCCTGGGCTCGCTGTGGGCCACCTCGCACCCGACCTTCGGTATGCCCAAGCGCCGGCGCCGCCTGGTCGCCGCGCCGGGTGCGTCCGCCGGGGAGGGGGCACGAGCCGCTGGGCCGGGCGCGGGAGCATCCGTCCAGGGCGGTCGCGTGGCCGCCTAGGGTGGGCCGCGTGGACAACACCGCCGCTGATCGGTTCGACACCGGTCGGTTCGAGGCCAGCCGGAACCGGCTGGCCTCGCTGGCGTACCGGCTGCTGGGCTCCGCCGCCGACGCCGAAGACGCCGTGCAGGATGCGTTCCTGCACTGGCAGGCCGCCGACCGGCAGCGGATCAAGGTGCCGGAAGCATGGCTGACCAAAGTCGTCACCAACCTCTGCCTCGACCGGCTCCGCTCGGCACAGGCCCGCCGCGAACGCACCGTCGGCGCCTGGCTGCCCGAACCCCTGCTCGACGGCGATCCGATGCTCGGCCCGGCCGACACCGTCGAGCAGCGCGAATCGGTCTCCCTGGCCGTGCTGACTCTCCTGGAGCGTCTGGCGCCCGTCGAGCGGGCCGTCTACGTCCTGCGCGAAGCGTTCTCTTACAGCCACGCCGAGATCGCCGGGATCCTCGACATCACCGAGTCAGCAAGCCAGCAGCACCTGCACCGGGCCCGACGCCGCATCACCGCCGCGCGCCGCCGCGGCAGCGTCGAGGTCGATCCGGCGTCCGCCCGCAGGATCGTCGAGGAGTTCCTCGCCGCCGCCTACTCGGGGCGCACCGAACGGCTGGTGGAGCTGCTCACCGACGACGCGACCGCGATCTCCGACGGCGCCGGCCTGACCGAGACGCTGCTGCGATATGACACGCCACAGCGCATCGCCGCCATCGCCCGGGCCGGCTTCAAGCCCACACCCGCGAAACGCCGATTCGCCGGCGGCACGCCCGCCATCCACTACGCGCTCGTCAACGGCGCTCCCGCGATCCTCGTCGTGGTCGGTGACCGGGTCGTCGGCACCGTGGTGTTCGACGTCACCGACGGCAGGATCGCAACCGTACGCGGCATCGCCGCCCCCACCCGCCTCGTCCGCCTCGCCGAAGCGTGGCGGCGGCACGAACCGGGCCCGCCGCTCATCCCTCGGTGGTGACCCGACGCCGACCGCAGCCAGGCCCAGCACCCCCTGCAAGCAGCCGCTCGCGAGGCGGCGGGTCAGGATCGATCGCGTAGGCGTGCCAGCCGCTCCCGTACGCCGTCGAAGTGGGCCCGCACGGCGGTGACGGCTGCCTCCTTGTCGCCGGCGACAACGGCTTCGTGGATCACCCGGTGACGGTGCAGGACCTCCTGCGGTGACTCGGTCGGTGCGCCGAGGTCCAGCCGTAGCTGGTGGTACACGTCCCAGAAGGCGCCCAGCAGTTGGCCGACGAGGGGGTTGCGTAGCGGCAGGTAGAGCACGTCGTGGAAGAGCCGGTCGGTCTCCGGTGAGACGGCCCCGACGCGAGCCTCCACCGCCATCTGGTCCAGCACGTCCACCGCGGCGGTCAGATCGGCGTCACGGTGGCGCTCGATGAGTTGGATGACCAGGCCGCTTTCCAGCGCCTCTCGGACCTGCATCAGATAGGTGAGCTGATGGCCGCCGCCGGCGGGGGTGATCCGGCCGTGGAAGGCCAGTTCGTCGACCAGTCCGCCGAGGGACATCTGCCCGACGAACATGCCGAAGCCGTGCCGGATCTCGACGATGCCCACGGCCTGCAACGCCTTGAGCGCCTCCCGGACCGAGTTGCGGCTGATGCCGAGTTCTCTCATCAGCTCCGTCTCGGTGGGCAACGCGTCTCCGACGCCGAGGCCCCGGTCGAGGATCAGTCGTTTGACCGCCTCTCGGGCCTCGGCGGCGCGACTCGTTCGTGGGCGGACGGGACGGTCGGCAACGCTCATGCTCGGGGTCAACCTTCCGCTGGACATCCCATGACTTGCGTCGGCCGATCCTTTCCGACCGGCCGCCGGGGCCGAAACATCCGAGAAACCTCAATGACTCATTCCCTTGACCCGATTGCTTCGGCCGCTCTAGCCTCCATCCTAACCGGGGAGGTGGGATGTGGAACGTCCCACGTCCTAGCAGTTACCTCAGTCACCCAATCGGTAGGAGGCATCGTGAGCGCCCCGGTATCCCGCCCTCACTACAGCCGCCGTGACTTCCTGCGCTTCAGTGGGATGCTCGGCGCGGCGGCGGTGGTGACCGCCAATATCTCCGCCTGCCAGTCCGGACCAGCGTCCACCAGTTCGGTGGGCGCCGGCGCCGACAAGGACCTGGTCACCGCGGTCATCGGCTACGGCAACGACCAGAGCTGGGACCCGACGATGACGGCCTCGGCGTTCTCCATGGCCGCCAACAACCACATCTACGAAGGGTTGATCGAGACCGACCCGGTCACCCGCGAGCCCTACCCGGCGCTGGCCACCGCGCTGCCCACCGACACCGCGTCCACCGCCTGGCGGTTCACCCTGCGAGAGGGCGCTACCTGGCATGACGGCCAGAAGGTGACGGTGGACGACGTGCTCTTCACCTTCGAGCGGGTGCTCGACAAGTCCACCCTGGTGAGCTCGTTCTTCCGGGCCTGGCTGAAGGAGGTGCGGCGGGTCGACGACCGCAGTGTGGAACTGGTCTTCCACTTCCCCTTCCCGGACGCTCTGCGCCGCCTCTCGATCGCCAAGATCATGCCGAAGCACGTGTTCGGCGCGCCCGGCGGCTGGGACGCCGCCAAGGGCGGCAAGGCGGTCGGCTCGGGCCCCTACCGCCTCACCGCGCACAACCCGAAGTCGAACACCACCTTCGAGGCGTACGCGGACTACAACGGTCCGCGCAAGGCCCGGTTCAAGAAGATGAACTGGCTGTCGATCGTCGACAGTTCGGCCCGCGTCGCGAAGATCTCCGGCGGGTCGGCCGAGGCACAGATCGCGGACAACATCCCGTACGCCAACATCGACCAGCTGAAGAAGTCCGGCCTCACCGTCGAGGGCGGCAAGGGCATGAACCACATGTTCCTGATGTTCAACACCGGCGCCAAGCCGTTCGACGACGTGCGGGTCCGCCAAGCACTGCTCTACGCGATCGACACGCGGAAGATGATCGACGTCGCGCTCAAGGGCCACGGCACCGCGTCCACGAGCTTCCTCAACGAGCAGAACCCGTCGTACGCGAAGGCGAAGACCGTCTACAGCTACGACCCGGCCAAGGCGAAGTCCCTGCTCGCCGCGGCCGGCGTCACCAACCTGTCGATCACCCTGATGGCGGTCAACGTCAGCTGGATCGCCGACTGCCTGCCCACCATCGCCAACTCCTGGAACGCCATCGGCGTCAAGACGACCCTGCAGCCGCAGGACACCAGCGCGCTGTTCACGAAGATGGACCAGTCTCAGGACTACCAGGTCGTGGCCGCAGCCTCGAACCCCAACCAGTTCGGCCTCGACGCCGACCTCATCCTCCGCTACAACTACTCCCCGGGCGGCACCTGGATGAAGTACACGAAGTGGGACAGCAGCGCCGAGGCCAAGAGCCTCTTCGCGCTCATGGACCAGGCCACCCGGGAGCCGGACCAGAGCCGCAAACTCGCCCTGACCCATCAGTACCTGGACGTCATCGCCGAGCAGGCCGTCCTCTACCCGGTGGTGCACACCGAGCTGATGACCGCCTGGGACCCCAAGCGGCTCACCGGCATCCGCCCGCAGGCCTACCCGGGCATCAACCTGCTCCAAGCCGAGCGCGTCTGACAGCAGGGCTGCCGGGCGGCCGGACTGTCACCGCCCGCCCGGCAGGCCCTCCGGCCCGGCCGTCCCACCCGCCGAGGAGTCACACCGTGGCAGTGATCGCCAGAATGCTGGTCCGTCGCCTGCTTCTCCTGATCCCGCTCCTGCTGGGCGTGATCCTGTTCGTCTTCATCATCATGCGGTTCTCGCAGAACAAGCCCGAGTACGCGTACTTCCAGGGCGCGAACCCGACCCCGGAACAGATCCATCAGTTCCAACTGGAGAACGGCCTGCTGGATCCGCTGCCGATCCGCTACCTCCGGTTCGTGGGCGACCTCCTGCAGGGCGACATGGGCACCAGCGTCCTCACCAAGGCGCCGGTGCTCGACTCCGTCCTCACCGCGCTGCCGCTGACCCTTCAGCTGACCTTCCTCGGCCTGCTGATCGGCGTCGTCACCGCGCTGGTCTTCGGCGTCACCGCGGCGCTCTTCCGGGACCGCTGGCCGGACCAACTGATCCGGGTGCTGTCCCTGACCGGCGTCGCCGCGCCGTCGTTCTGGCTGGCCCTGCTGATGATCCAGTACCTCGCCGTCGACGCCGGGGTCTTCCCCACCGGCGGATACATCAACCCGGCCGACTCCTTCACCGGCTGGCTGCGGTCCCTCACCCTTCCGGCGCTGGCCCTGTCACTACCGGTCGCGGCCCAGCTCACCCGCATTGTCCGGACCTCGATGGTCGAAGAGCTCGACAAGGACTACGTCCGCACGGCGATCGGCAACGGCCTACCGCCGGTCGTCGTGGTCGGCCGGAACGTGCTGCGCAACGCGCTGATCAACCCGCTCACCGTGCTCGGCCTGCGGGTCGGCTATCTCCTCGGCGGCGCGGTGGTCATCGAAACGATCTTCTCTCTGCCCGGGATGGGCAAGCTGATGATCGACGGAGTGACCAACGGCGACCCAGCCGTGGTGCAGGGCGCCGTACTGACCATCGCCACCGGCTTCGTGGTGGTCAACCTCGTCGTCGACATCCTCTACCTACTGGTCAACCCACGCCTGAGGAGTGCTGGCTGATGCGGCGACGACTCACTGAACGGCTGGCCCGGCCGGGCATCGGATTCCGCCGGCTACCGCCCCTGTCCTGGGTCGCGCTGGGCGTCCTGGTGGTGGTCGCCCTCGCCGCCCTGCTCGCCCCGATCATCGCGCCGCACTCACCGCTGACCCAGCACTCCGCCGGCGGCGCCCCGTCCGCCACCCACTGGATGGGCCTGGACAGCGCCAACCGCGACATCTTCAGCCGGCTCCTGCACGGCGCCCGGTGGTCGCTGGTCATCGGGCTCGGCGCCACCGGCCTGGCCCTGCTCGCCGGCGCGCTGATCGGGGCCCTCGCGGCCACCTCGCGAAAGTGGGTCGACGAGGGCGTCATGCGCGTCCTGGACGTGATCATGGCCTTTCCCGGCATCGCCCTGGCGGCCGTGCTGGTCGCGGTCTTCGGCGGCGGAGTCGGCGTCCTGGTGGCCGCGATCGGGTTCCTGAACACTCCGCCCGTCGCCCGCATCGTCCGGGCGAACGTGCTCGCCCAGTACGGGGAGGACTACGTCGCCGCCGAGAAGATCATCGGCGCGCGTACGCCGTTCATCCTCGTCCGGCACGTGGCGGTCAACTGCGCCGCACCCATCCTGGTGTTCTGCACCGTCATGGTCGCCGACGCGATCGTGTTCGAGGCGTCGCTGTCGTTCATCGGCGCGGGCGTCCGGCCGCCCGACCCGTCCTGGGGCAGCGTCATCGCCGACGGCAAGAACCTGGTGCTGCTCGGCGGATGGTGGGCCACCGTCTTCCCCGGCCTGCTGATCCTCGTCACGGTGCTGGCGCTGAACATCCTGTCCGAGGGCATCTCCGACGCATGGGCGACACCGGCCGCCCGCCGCCCACCCGCCCGACGCCCCGGCGACGTCGACCCGATCGAGCAGGCCCGGCCCGGATCGGGCGAGGTCACCGAACTACCCGGCCTCGCCGAGGCCGCCCGCCGGCTCTCCGAACGGGCCCGTCCCCTGCCCGACGGCCCCCCGATCCTCGAGGTGGAGAACCTCGCCATCGGCTTCGACGGCCGGCACGACGGGGTGGACATCGTCGACGGGATCTCCTTCGACGTGCGGCCCGGAGAGGTGCTGGGCCTCGTCGGAGAGTCCGGCTGCGGCAAGTCGCTGACCGCCCTGACCGTCATGGGCCTACAACCGCGCGACGCCCGGATCCGCGGCAGCATCCGGTTCGCCGGCACCGACCTGCTCCGCATGCCCCGCGCGGCGCGACGGCGGCTGCTCGGCCACGACCTGGCCATGATCTACCAGGACGCGCTCTCCTCGCTCAACCCGGCGATGACCGTCCGCGCCCAGCTCAAGCAGCTCATCCGGCGAGGCGGCCGGCGTACGGCGAGGGAACTGCTGGCACTGGTCGGGCTCGACCCGGACCGGACCCTCTCCGCCTACCCGCACGAGCTCTCCGGCGGCCAGCGGCAGCGGGTCCTCATCGCCATGGCCCTGTCCCGGGACCCGAAGCTCATCATCGCCGACGAGCCGACCACGGCGCTGGACGTGACCGTGCAGGCACAGGTGATCGAGTTGCTGCTGCGGCTACGGGCGGAACTCGGCTTCGCGCTGATCCTCGTCTCGCACGACCTCGCGCTGGTCGCCGACGTGACCGATCGGGTCGTGGTGATGTACGGCGGGCAGATCGTCGAGACGGGGGTGACCGCCGAAGTGGTCGGCGCACCCGCCCACCACTACGCCCGGGGCCTGCTCGGCTCGGTGCTGTCGCTGGAGGCCGGCGCGGCGAGACTGTCCCAGATCCGCGGCGTCGTGCCGGCCCCCGCCGACTTCCCGGCCGGCTGCCGGTTCGCCGACCGCTGCCCCATGGCGACCGACGTGTGCCGCACCGCCGCTCCCGAACTCGCCGGTGACCAGCGCCGCCACGCGACGGCGTGCCACCACCCGGCGATCACGCTCAGCCAGCCGCTCGCGGCGGGAACGGAGGCCCGGTGAACCCGACCGAAACACCTCTGCTGGAGCTCGCCGACGTGCACGTCGTCCACCGGGCCCGCTCCGGAGGCATCTTCGCCCGCGACCGCGTGTACGCGTTGACCGGCGCGGACCTCACGGTCAGGGCGGGGGAGACCGTCGGGATCGTGGGGGAGTCAGGCTGCGGCAAGTCGACGCTCGCGCGGGTACTGGTCGCGCTCCAACGCCCCACCGCCGGGACCGTCCGTTTCCGTGGCGAGGACGTGTGGTCGACGCCGGAGTCGCGACGCCGGCGGACGATCGGCGCCACCACCGGCATGGTGTTCCAGGATCCGTCCACCGCGTTGAACCGCCGCCTGCCCGTCCGGCAGATCCTGCGGGATCCGTTGGACGTGCACCGGCGAGGCACACCGGGCGACCGGGAGCGGCGGGTACGCGAGCTGCTCGACCTCGTCGGGCTACCGGCCAGCTCCGCCGACCTGCTGCCCGGTCAGCTCTCCGGTGGCCAGCGGCAGCGGGTGGCCATCGCCCGGGCCCTGGCCCTCGAACCCGACCTGGTGGTGGCCGACGAGCCGACCAGCGCACTGGACGTCTCGGTACGGGCCCAGATCCTCAACCTGCTGTTGGACCTCAAGGACCAGCTCGGGCTCGCCATGGTGTTCGTCTCGCACGACATCCAGACCGTGCGGCGGATGAGCGACCGGGTGGTCACCATGTACCTCGGCCGGATCGTGGAGCAGGCGCCAGCCGGGTCCGTACCTCGGCAGGCTCGCCACCCGTACACCCGGGCGCTGTTCTCCGCGACCCCAGGCCTGCTCTCGCCGATCGACCCGATCCCGCTGTCCGGCCTGGTGCCCTCCGCGACCCGACCGCCGTCCGGCTGCCCGTTCCGCACCCGATGTTGGAAGGCGGACGACATGTGCGCCCGCGACCTGCCCGCCGTGCAGGGCCTGCCGGACGGGCACCTGTTCCGCTGCCACCACCCCGTACCGGGCGGCGCCACCGACACCGAACTGATCAGCCAAGCACAGGAGCGTCCATGACCAACGCCGCCGCACTCACCGGCGTCATCCCCCCGGTGTGCACCCCGCTGACCCCCGACTTCGAGGTGGACACCCGATCGCTCACCCGTCTCGTCGACCACCAGCTCCGGGGCGGGGTGGACGCGCTGTTCGTGCTCGGCTCCTCCTCGGAGGTGGCCTTCCTGCCCGACGCACACCGGCGGGTGGTGCTGGACACCGTGATCGGGCACGTCGCGGGTCAGGTGCCGGTGCTCGCCGGGGTCATCGACATGACCACCCTGCGGGTGCTCGACCACGCCCGGGTGGCCGTGCAGGCCGGAGCGGCGGGACTGGTGGCGACCGCGCCGTTCTACGCCCGCACCCACCCGGTGGAGATCGACACGCACTTCCGGACGATCGCCGCCCGGACCGGCCTGCCGCTGTACGCGTACGACCTGCCGGTCTCGGTGCACACGAAGCTCGGGGCGGAGCTGGTGCTCGCGCTGGCCGCCGACGGGGTGCTGGCCGGCATCAAGGACTCCAGCGGCGACGACGCCGGGCTGCGGTCGCTGATCCTGCGCCGGCGTGACCGGCCGGACCTCACCGGGTTCAGCGTGCTGACCGGTTCGGAGCTCACCGTCGACTCGGCGCTGTGGATGGGCGCCGACGGGGTCGTGCCCGGTCTCGGCAACGTCGACCCGGACGGCTACGTGCGGCTGCACCAGGCCGCCACCAAGGGCGACTGGGGGGCGGCGCGTACCGAGCAGGAGCGGCTGTATCGGATGTTCGAGCTGGTGTTCGTCGGAGCTCACCGGATGGGGATGAGCTCCTCACCGCTCGGCGCCTTCAAGGCCGCGCTGCACCTGAGGGGCATCATCGACCACCCGACGACGGCGCTGCCCCAGGTGCCACTGAACAGCGAGGAGACAGCCCGCATCGGCCGGTACCTGGCCGACGCCGGGCTGCTCTGACCGGTCAGGAGGTGCCGCCTTCCGCGGCGGGCACCCGTTTGCCGAGCCAGCGGAGCTGTTCCACCCGCTGGAAGGCGGCCCCTCCCTCGTGTCCGTTGTACGGCCACACCACGATGTCCTTGTCGGCGCTGGCGCAGTGGTGGTACGCCGCGAAGACGGTCGACGGTGGGCAGATCCGGTCCATCAGCGCCACCGACACCAGCACCGGCGCGGTGATCCGGGGGGCGAAGTTCAACCCGTCGAAGTACCCCAGGGTGTGGAACACCCGATCCACCTCGTCCCGGCGGGTCTGCAGGTACGACCCCAGTTCGCCGTACGGCCCGGCGTCGGTGACGTCGACCGCCCGGCGGAAGTGACACAGGAACGGCACGTCCGCGAGCACCGCGGCCAGGCCGTCGAGCAGCCCCGCCACGGCCAGTGCTATCCCACCGCCCTGGCTGCCCCCGGCGACGACGATCCGGGCCGGATCGACCTGCGGGATGAGCCGCGCGGTCTCGACCGCCCGGACGGCATCGCTGAAGACCCGCCGGTAGTAGTAGCGGGCGGGGTCGGTGACGCCGCGGGTGAGGAAGCCGTTTGCCTGCGGCGCCCCGGACGGGTCCGGGTCGGGCGTGTCCCCGGTCAGCGAGCCGGCAGCGCCCTGGCCCCGGGTGTCCATGACCAGGTGGGCGTAGCCGGCGGCGCTCCAGAAGAGCCAGTCGTGCGGCAGGCCGCGGCCGCTGCCGTAGCCGATGTACTCGACGACGCAGGGCAGCGGCCCGGACCGCTGGCGAGGCAGTAGCAGCCACGCGCGCACCGGCTGGCCGGCGTGACCGGCGAAGGTGACGTCGTACACCTCCACCGTGGCCAGCCCCGCGTCGTACGGCTCCAGACGCGCCGGCCAGGCGGCGGCTGCGGCCTCGCCGATCGTCGCGGCCCAGAAGTGGTCGAAGTCGTCGGGTTCGGTCCGGGCGGGGCGGTAGTCGCGCAGCGTGTCCAGTGGCCAGTCGGTGAGCACAGCGCCTTCCCTGATCGGTTCATAGTCGGCGCACGGTGGCGCCCACGCGATGGTGGACGCCGCCGTGCGAGTCGGTGGCGGCGGGTCAGCCTACGGTCTCCAGCGGGAGCCGAAGGCCGAGTCCGCCGCCGATCGGCAGGTTCCGCTCCCGGATCAGTTCGAGCTCGGTGGGGGACAGGGCCCGACGGTAGAGACGGACCTCGTCGAGCGTGCCGTGGAAGCGGTCCGCTCCGTCCACCCGCTGCCCGAGGTGGATGCCGGTGACACCGAACTCCTTGCCGGCGGTGACCGAGCCGGGCGGCACCGCGGCGGCGGCCACCTCGGCGCCGTCGACCTGCAGGACCAGCCGGCCGTCGACGCGTTGCAGCACCACGTGGTGCCAGTTCCCGTCGTTGTACGCCTGCGCCGAGGCGACCGAGATGTTGAACCGGTCCACCATGATCAGTGCGCGTATCCGGTTGCTCGCCGGCTCGGCCCTCAACCAGACCTGGGGCGTCGTGCCGCTACCGGTGCGGTAGGCCCACATGATGGCGTGCGAGCCCTTCGTCTCGGTGTACCGGATCCAGGTCGCGAACGTGAAATCCCCACCTCCGAGGTCGACCGAGCGGTCGAACGGCACCTCGATCCGGTCGTCCGCCCCGTCCAGCGCCAGTCCGTCGCCGTAGCGGCCCGCCGTCGGCTGAGCGCCGCCCCGGACGTACGCCGGGTTGTGGTGGGGCGAGGTGTCAGGGGTGGTCGGGCCCGGCGCCGGCGGGCTCGGGATCCCCGGTGGCGTCCCGTTCGGCGTCGCCAGGTACGCCTCGTTGAAGCGGGCGTACCGGATGCTCTCGTACGGGCTGGTTCGCCCCGCCTCGTACAACAGCGCCGCCTCGTCGCCGTCGAGCCGGACCAGGTCGGAGTACGCGCTCGGCCCCCAGTGGAAGACCTTGCCCTCGTCCCAGGTCTGCCAGCTGCGCCCCTCGTCGAACGAGGAACGGATCGTCATCACCTCCCGCGCTACCGGATGGGCGGGGGACGAGAGCAGGATCCGGTTCCGGTGGTCTCCGGTGTCGGTCGCGCCGAACCGCAGCAGTGAGGCCTGCACGTCCGGCATCTCGAGACGGGGGATGGTCCGGAAGGGGGCGTCGAAGCTACGTCCGCCGTCACTGCTGACGGCGTACGCCCGGTGACCCGGGTCGGTGCCCCGTTCGCGGGCCAGCGCGTAGATCCGGCCGTCGGTCCGCTCGACGACGGTGATCTCCTGGGCGATCACCGAACCGTCGTCGCGGGACGTCTCGGCGCCGATCTGCCAGGTCAGTCCACCGTCATCGCTGTAGAGCAGGTGGGTGCCGTAGACGTGCGCGCCGACCCCGTCGTAGCTTTCGAAGCTGGCGCCGACCACGAGCCGGCCGGCGTGCGGGCCGCGCTGGAGTTGGATGCCGTGCATCGGCCCGGTGGCGTACCAGAAGTTCCACTCCGGCCGCTTGGCCTCCGTCAGCTCGCGTACCGGCGACCAGGTCGCGCCGTTGTCGTCGCTGGTGACCAGGTAGGGGTCGCGGTCGCAGCCGTTCGGGCAGGGGGCGGGACCGTTGCTGGTCCCCACCACCACGACCCGGCCGGTGCGCTGGTCGACGATTGGCACCGGGTTACCCCGGGTATTGCCGTTGCCCTCGACCACCACCTGGAGCGGGCCCCAGGTGCGTCCGCCGTCGGAGGACCGGCGCAGCACCAGGTCGATGTCCCCGTCGTCGCCGCAGTCGGCGACCCGGCCTTCGGCGAACGCCAGGACCATGCCGTTCATCGCGCGGACGATGGCCGGGATCCGGAAGCAGGCGTATCCGAAGGTTCTCTGCTCGTAGAGCACCTGCTCATCGACGAACGGAACGGCGCTGCCCGTCCCGTCCAGCCGATCGCTCGCCTCGGCGGCACTCGCGGGCGGCGTGGTGAGCGTGGCGGCGAGCAGGCTGGCCACGGCGAGCAGGATGAGGGCCGGTCGGCGGCGCCGCCGCGCGCCGGTGCGGCTGGATGATCGGTGCCCTTCTCTCATGTCGCGCCCTTCCGCGTTGGGTGGTGGTGGCGGTCATCCTATGTGGGACGTGGGATGTCCGGAAGTGGTTGACCGCAACGTCGAGAAGCAGTGGCGAGGGTCGGACCACCGGCGTAGGTCGCCAGGCGACGTGTCCGGCTGGTCCAGGAGTCGGCCCCAGATGAAACCCCCGGGTGCAGCCAGCCGCGACGGCCGGCTACGGCCAGCCGGGTAGCCACGTTCGCCACGCAGCAGGGCTGGGCGGCCGACCCGGCCGGGCGGCGGGCGCGCTCAGGCGGGTTGCTGGCCCGCCTCGTCGAGCCAGCGCTCGGCCCGGGCGATCCGGGCCTTGACGTCCCGGAAGTGCAGGCGCATCGCCTCCTGCGCGCTGCTTCCGTCGCGGTTGCACAGCGCCTCGACGATGCGCCGGTGGTTGGCGACGATGTCGGACGCCCGGTCCTCGGGCGGGCCGAGGGCCGGCTCGACCTCGTGGTAGACGTCCCAGAACAGCCCGATCAACTGCAGGACGAGTTCGTTGTTGCAGGACTCGTAGAGCAGGGAGTGGAAGGCGCGGTCCGCCTCCTTGTCCCGTTCCATCGCCGTGACCAGGGCGTCCAGTGCGGCGAGTCGCGCCTCGCTGATGTCGCGCGCCACGGAACCGATGAGGCCCGTCTCAAGGATCTCGCGGACGGCGACCAGATCGTGCAGCGCCCGGACCCCATGCCCGGGCCGGGTCCGCACCCGGAACGTCAGTGACGGGGTGAGCACGTCCAGTGGCGCGTGCCCCACGAACGTGCCGAATCCGTGCCGGATCTCCACGATGCCCAGCGCCTGCAGGGCGCGGATCGCCTCCCGCACACTGTTGCGGCTGGCGCCGAGCAGATCCATCAGTTGCGGCTCGGTGGGCATCAGGGCGCCGGGCGCCAGCCGGCGCTCGTGGATGAGGGCGATGATGCGGTCCTGCAGCGTCTCCCTCGTGCGTGCCCGCATGTTGCCTCCCACTTCCGCGCCGCCACGTCTTCTCGCTCCGAACATCCCACGTCATGCCGCTGACGCGGCGGGGGCGGTGGGAAGAATTTACACGGCTCATGCCTTGACGGTCACTGTGGCCCCACCTACTGTGCCCGGATGGCGGATGACGTCCCATGTCCGCCTTGCCTGATTCGGGAGCGCCCGGGCGGTCGCCCGAACGACGAGGAGTGGACTGTGACCATGCCCAACATCTTGTTCGGCGGTGACTACAACCCGGAGCAGTGGCCGGAGGACGTCTGGGTCGAGGACATGAAGCTGATGGCCGAGGCTGGCGTCTCACTGGTCTCGGTGGGCATCTTCGCCTGGGCCCAGGTGGAGCCGCGACCCGGCGATTACGACTTCGGCTGGTTCGACCGGGTGCTGGACCACCTGGCGGAGGCGGGGATCGGGGCCAGCCTCGCGACCATGACCGCCTCGCCACCGCCCTGGTTGTCCCGTCTGCACCCCGAGGTGCTGCCGACCCGGGCCGACGGGGTGAGGCTGTGGCCCGGCGCCCGCCAGCACTACTGCCCGTCGAGCCCGGTCTACCGGGAGCACGCGGCCCGGCTGGTCGAGCAGCTCGCCCAGCGCTACGGCAGCCATCCCGCGCTGCGGCTGTGGCATGTCGGCAACGAGTACGGCTGCCATGTGCGGGCCTGCTACTGCGACGTGTCCGCGGCCGACTTCCGGCGCTGGCTGCGGGACCGCTACGGCGACGTGGACGCCCTCAACGCCGCCTGGTCCACCGCCTTCTGGTCCCAGCGCTACGACGACTGGTCGGAGGTACTGCCCCCACGTACCGCGCCGACCTTCGGCAACCCCGCCCAGAAGCTCGACTTCGCCCGGTTCAGCAACGACGCCATCCTCGCCTGCTACACCCTCGAACGCGACATCCTGCGGCGGCACACCCCCGGTATACCGCTGACCACCAACTTCATCGGCCTCGTGCACAAGCCGATCGACTCCTTCCGCTGGGCCGCAGAACAGGACGTCGTCAGTCTCGACAGCTATCCCGACCCGTACGACCCGCGTACGCACGTCGACGCCGGCTTCGGCTACGACCTCGTCCGCTCGGCGCGACGGGGTCAACCCTGGCTGCTCATGGAGCAGGCACCGAGCGCGGTCAACTGGCGGGAGCGAAACGCACCGAAGCCGCCGGGAGTGATGCGGTTGTGGAGCTGGCAGGCGGTCGCCCAGGGGGCCGACGCGGTGCTGTTCTTCCAATGGCGGCAGGCCGCGGGCGGCGCCGAGAAGTTCCACTCGGCGATGCTGCCGCACACCGGAGAGCACAGCAGGACCCACCGCGAGGTCCGTGAGCTCGGCGCCGAGATCGCGGCCGCCGCCGAACTCGCCGGCACCCGGGTGCAGGCCGACGTGGCCCTGCTGCACGACTGGTCGAACTGGTGGGCGGTGGAGGGCGACGCCCATCCGGGGCCGCTCGATGTCCTGGCGGCCCACCGGGCGCACTACGCGCCGCTCTTCGATGCCCATGTGACCTGCGACGTCGTGCCACCCGACGCCGACCTGGCCAGCTACCGCCTGGTGATCGTGCCCAACCTGTACCTGCTCTCGACCGCCACCGCCGACGCGCTACGGCAGCACGTACACCGCGGCGGCACCCTGCTGGTGTCGTACTTCACCGGGGTGGTCGACGAGACCGAGCGGCTGCACCCGGGAGGTGCGCCGGGGCCGCTGCGTGACCTGCTCGGGTTGCGGGTGGAGGAGTTCTGGCCCCTGCCGGTCGACGGCACGATCGGCCTGGACCTCGACGGCCGGCACGGTCACGGCCTGGAGTGGTCGGAATGGGTCGAGCCGGCCGGGGCGCAGGTGATGGGCACGTTCACCGACGGCGAGCTGGCCGGCCGACCCGCCCTGCTCCGGCACCGCTACGGAGCCGGCGCCGCGTGGTACCTCGCCACCCGCCCCGACCCGGCGCTGATGCGCGCGGTGCTCGACCAGGTTCGAGCGGAGGCGGAAGTCGCGCCGGTCCTGCCCGACCTGCCCGACGGCGTGCAGGCCGTGCGTCGCCACGGCGACGACCGTTCGTACCTGTTCCTGCTCAACCATGGCGGCACGCCGGCGACCGTGGCGCTGCCGTCCGTCGCCGTCGACCTGCTCGGTGACCAGGACGGCGCGGCCGACATCGTCACCCTGCCTCCGCGCGGTGTCGCTGTGCTGCGTTCCTGATCGGGCGGGTGTGCGCCGCGACCAGCGTCGCGGCGCACACCCGTGCCTCACCCGAGCTTCCGCAGCTCGACCGCCGGGACCCGGCGGAAGGTGATCGTCTCGTACGGGCCGAAGTTGCCGGTCTCGTAGAGCACCCCGACGGTCCGGGCGTCCAGCTGCACCAGGTCGGAGTACCCGGCGGGAAGGCCGGACAGCGCCAGGGCCGGCCGCCAGGTCGAGCCCTGGTCAGTGCTGATCCGCAGCGTCATCGCCGCCCGGCTGGCGGGATCGGCGGGCCCGGAGAAGAGCAGCGGCGCCTCCGGGCCGCTCAGCTGCAGGACGCTGGCCTGCACGACCGGGCCCACGAGGGTCGCCTGCGGCCGGTACGGCAGCACCAGCGACTCGCCGCCGTCGGCGCTCCAGGTGTCGGCCCGATTGCCGGGCGCGCTGCCGTTGTGCTCGCGGGTGTTGAGGTAGAGCCGGCCGTCCGGCAGCTCCGCCGCCGTGGTCTCGTTGACGTTCACGTAGCCGTTGGGGTTGTCGTCGACCGCGCCGATCTGCCAGGTCTCGCCGGCGTCGTCGCTGTAGAGCAGGTGACCACCGTAGTACTTGGCCTCGGTACCGAGATCAGTAGATCCGGCCGGGGGCGCGATCGAGTGATTGGCCGGTACCACCAGCCGGTCCCGGTGGGCGGCACCGGTCAGGCGTAGGGCGTGGCCCGGTCCCGTGGCGTACCACCGCCAGTTCTGCGCCTTAGCCTGCCCCGTGATCTCCCTCGGCGCCGACCAGCTGACTCCGTCGTCGTCGCTGTGCTGGACGAAGACCCGGCGGCTCTGCTCGGGCGTGACCTCACCGCGCATGATCTCGGCCTCGGACGCCTCGGCGGCATTGGTCGTGGACAGCAGGACGAGACGGCCACTCGCCGTGAGGACCGGCGCGGGGTTCCCGGCGGTATCCGGACCGCGGTCGTGCACCACCTGCAACGGCCCCCAGGTGCATCCGCCGTCGCCGGATCGCTTGAGGACGAGGTCGATGTTGCCCGCGTCGGCCAACGAGCCGTGCCGACCCTCGGCGAAGGCGAGCAGGGCGCCGGACCGGGCGGTGACGACGGCGGGGATCCGGAAACCGGTGTAGCCCTCGGCGCCGGAGACGAACGGCACGGAGGTGTCACACCGGTGCGCGGGTGTCGTCGGTTCGGCCGTCGCGGGCGAGGCTCCGAGGGCCAGGGAGACGGCGATCCCGGCGGCGCCGAGAGCGATCATCGAGCGGGGTGTGCGGGACATGCGCACCTCTTTCGTGGTGGGGGATGGCACTTCGTGGATCCGGTGCATCGGTGAGAGATGCACTGGTAGAGCTTGACGTAGGACGTCCTCTGTCCGATCCAGACGCTAATGGCGGAGTTCGATGTGGTCAAGGTCGATGACCCGCCGGCCCCGCCTGCCGGCAGCCTCCGCAACGCCCTGCCCGTGGTGTTGGCGGACGACCCTCGATCCACAAGGCCGTCGACGCGGAGCGTGAACACAGTCGGCGCGGGTGGTGGTGCCCCGCCAGACGACCGCTGGCGGGGCACCGACCCTGCGGTTACCGCTCGGGGTCGACGGTCGTGAACGGGAGACGAAGCCGGAGTTGGCCGGCGATCGGGACATTGTGGTCCCGGACATCCCGCAACTCTTCAGAGGTGAGGGCGCGCCCGTAGATGCGGAACTCGTCGAGGGTGCCGCGGAACCGGTTGACGCCGTCGATCCGTTGCCCGAGGTGGATGCTGCCGATGCCGAACTCCTTGCCGGTGGTCACCGAGCCGCGCGGAGCGGCCAGGTTGGCGACGGTGGCGCCGTCGATGAGGACCGTGACCCGGGTCGCTGTGCGTTGCATGACGACGTGGTGCCAGAGGCCGTCGTTGTACGCGCCCGCGATGGTGATGTTCGCGTCGCCCTGGCCGGTGCCGACGACGCCCCGGATGCGGTTGCCTGCCGGTTCGGCTCGCAGCCAGATCTGAGCGGCTCCCGTACCCACCTGGTGGAACCACCAGATCACGTGGCTGCCGGTGGTGTGGCTGTACCGGAACCAGGTCATGATTGTGAACTGGTTGTCCTCAAGGTCGACGTCCGGGTTGTACGGCACCTCCACGTGGTCGTCGACGCCGTCGAGCGCGATCCCGGTGCCGTACCGCCCCTCGGTCAGCGTCGCACCGTTACGGACGTAGGCGGTGTTGTCGTAGCGCGGTGCTGCGTCCGGGGTCGTCGGTCCGGGCTCCGGGGGCGGCGGCAGATCCGGAGGCGAACCGTTCGGAGTGTCGAGGTACGCCTCGTTGAACCGGACGAACTGGATCACCTCGTACAGGGCGGCGACACCGCCTTCGTACAGCACCCCTGCCACGGGGCCCGCGACCGGATCGGTCTCGATCTCGACCAGGTCGGAGTAGCCGCCCGGACCCCACGTGACGACCTTGCCTTCCTGCCAGGTCTCCCAGGTCTGGGCCTCGTCGTACGAGGATCGGATCGTCAGGGCCTCGCGCTTGCCGGGGTTGGCCGGTCCGGAGAACAGGATGCGGTTCCGCGCGTCACCTTCGTCGGTGGCGGTGAGGCGTAGCAACGCTCCCTGCACGACCGGCATCGTCAGCTCGGGCACCATCCGGAACGGCGCGTCGTAGCTTTCGCCGCCGTCGCTGGAGATCGCGTACGCCCGGGTGCCCTCAGCCGTGCCGGCTTCCCGCACGTTGACGTAGATCCGCCCGTCGGTCAGTTCCACCAGCGTCGACTCGTTGACGAGGATGTCGTCCTCCGCGCCACCGGCGCTGGCGCCGCGATGCCAGGTTTCGCCGCCGTCGTCGCTGTAACCGAGGTGGACTCCGGCGATGCGCCGCCCGTCAGACGCGAAGGACTCGTGGTTGGCGCTCATCACCAGCCGCCCGGCGTGCGGGCCGCGTTTGAGCTGGATGGCGTGTACCGGACCGGTGGCGTACCACGCGGACCACTCCGGCAGCATCAGCCCGGTCATCTCTCGCGGCGCGCTCCAGGTCACTCCGTGGTCGTCGCTGACCTGCAGGAACGGAACGCGGCCACCGCTGCCGGTGCCCGGGTTGTGGGTCGTGAACAGCACGACCCGACCAGTCCGTTCGTCCACGATCGGCATCGGGTTGCCGTGCGTGTCACCGTTGCCGCGCGACACAACCTGCAGCGGCCCCCAGGTACGGCCGCCGTCGTGGGACCGCTTCAGCACCAGGTCGATGTCGCCCCTGTCGCCACAGTTGTCGATCCGGCCTTCGGCGAACGCCAGCAGGTCTCCGTTGGTGGCCCTCACGATCGCCGGGATGCGGAAGCAGAAGTACCCGTCCGTGTTCGCGGTGTAGACCGCACGCTCCTCGTGGTACGGCTCCGCGGCGTGCGCGGTGCCGCTGGTGAGCAGGGCGGCAGCCATCGCCGCGATCACCATGGTGGACAACAGTCGGCGGTGTCTTCTGCTGTGTCTCTGCCTCGTCATGGAATGCGATACCTCCACTGGTCACCGCTGGGGCGGCTCGTGTCGAGCGGCAGGTGAGTCCCGACTGCTGGTTGTCGCACCTGCTGCGCTCGTGGATTGTCCGCAGCTCTTCCCAGGTGCTCCGTCGGAAACAGCTAGGAACGGTTGGCGGACATCCTACGTCCTATGTCCGGCATCGCAAGCCCCTCAGCCATCGGGCACGTCCCGCCGACCGCACCGAATCGACCAACCCGACTCCACCAAACCCGGGAACATCAAGGTCTCCACAGAACCCGGCGGTTCACCCGTGCGCGGGGACGCGCAGCCCATTGAGGAGGGAGCGATGAGTTTCGCTGCCGAGTCGGGTCTGTACCAACGCCAAGCAGATGGAGGTCGTGATGGGCGAAGCTGAGGTCCTGCTGGAAGACATCGTTTTCGGCGAGTCGCCGCGCTGGCACGACGGGCGGGTCTGGTTCTCCGACTGGGGCGCCAACCAAGTGATCTCGCTCGACGCCGACGGTCGCCACGAGGTGGAGGCGACGGTCACGTCGTTCCCGATGTGTATCGACTTTCTGCCGGACGGGCGGCTGCTCGTGGTGGACTCGGCGCAGCGTCGGTTGCTGCGCCGGGAGCCGGACGGGTCGCTGGTCGAGCACGCCGACCTTTCCGCGGTCTCGGACAAGCCGTGGAACGACATCGTGGTCGACGAGCGGGGCAACGCCTACGTCAACAGCATCGGTTTCGACTTTCCCGGCAGCGAGTTCGCCCCGGGCCTGGTCGTGCTCGTCAGCCCCGAGGGGCACGTCGAGCAGGTGGCCGACGACCTCGCGTTCCCCAACGGCATGGCGATCAGCCCGGACGGCGCGACGCTCATCGTCGCCGAGTCGTACGCGAGCCGGCTCACCGCCTACGACATCGGCGGCGACGGGGTTCTCAGCAACCGGCGGGTGTGGGCGGCGACACCCGACGACCACCCCGACGGGATCTGCATGGACGCCGAGGGTGCGGTCTGGTACGCCGACGTCGGCAATCAGCGCTGTGTCCGGGTACGCGAGGGCGGCGAGGTGCTCACCACCGTCGACTTCGATCGCGGCGCCTTCGCTTGCGTGCTCAGCCGCAGTCGGGATCCGCGCTTGTTCGTCGTGGGCCAGACGTATGGTGGACCGGGGTCGTCGCGGCCCAGCGGGAGGCTGGTGGCGTTCCCGGCGCCCGCGCCCGGAGCCGGGAGACCGTGACCCGGCGGAGCGAGGATCAGGGTCATGGTCGGTCACGCCCGGGGCGGACCGGCGACAAGCGGCCCCGGCATGAGCGGAACCCTGATCGAGCGCTGCCGGTGGCAACTGAGGCGGCTACGCAGAGCCGAACCGCTCGTCGGCGGGATTCACGCCGGGAATGACCGCCGGTCGGGGCTTGGGCCTGCCCACGGTGGCGCTGTGCGCCGAGGGCGGGACGAGGTCGCGCGACTACTCTGCGAGGGTCTGAGTGCGCGCGTCGCTGGCGATGATGTCGAACGGCGTCCAGTCGACGTCCTCCAGCGGGATCGAGGCGTAGCCGACGGCGCCGCCGAACCGCTCCCGCACAGCGGCAGCGGAGGAACTGCGCGAGTCCGGCTACGCGGGGATGACCATGGACCGGGTCGCCGCCCGGGCCGGGACTAACAAGAACGCCATCTACCGCCGGTGGCCGCATCGGGCGGCGCTGGGCATCGCGGCGTACCGCCACCTCTCCGACGCCACGATGCCGAACCCCGACACGGGCACCCTGCGGGGCGACGCACTCGAGATGCTGCGGCAGGCGAACGAAACGTGGTCGTCGCCGCACGGAGCGGTCCTGCGCGGCCTGCTGGCGGCTGCGGCGGATGACCCGGCGCTGCTCGATCTCGTGCGAGAACGGTCGGGCGCGGACACCATGGACCGCGCCTGGCTGACCATGCTCGAACGCGCCGTAGCGCGTGGCGAGGCGCCACCGGCGGCCGTCCATCCGCGCGTCGCGACCACGCCGACGATGCTGCTACGCGCCGATTACGCGATGCGCGGCATCCCCTCGGTACCCGACGAGGTACTGATAGAAATCGTCGATGAGGTCTTCCTGCCGCTCGTACGCGGCCGCGCCTGAACACACCACACACTGACGCGACCAGGCGCAACTCGATGCTCGCCGGAGACATGCTCCGCGCATCCGGTCCATGCATCCGCTCACCGGAGCCACGATTCTTCAGTCGCGAATGAGCGCCGGGCGCCGCGGCAGCGGGCTCCCGGCCGCGGCCGAGAGCCCGTTGCCCCGCGACGGATCAGTAGACGGTTACGCCGTACGCGTTGACCGCCTCGCGTACCGGCTGGTAGAAGGTGGTGCCGCCGGATCGGCAGTCGCCGCTGCCGCCGGAGGTGATGCCGAGCGCCTTGGACCCGTCGTACAGCGCGCCGCCGGAGTCGCCGGGCTCGGCGCACACGTTGGTCTGGATCATGCCGCTCACCTTGCCGCCGCCTTGGCCGACGTAGCGGACCGAGACGTTGAGCGCGGTGACCGTTCCGCTGCGGGTACCCGTGGTCGACCCGGTCCGCTTGACCGACTCCCCGACGTACGCGTCCGCGACGGAAAACCCGCCGGGGTGGCTCAGCGACGTGTTGTCGTAGCGGACCAGCGCGTAGTCGTTGCCCGGGTAGCTGGAGCCGATGGTCGCCCCGATGAGCGTGGTGTGGCTGGAGTTCGTGTACCAGGTGTTGGCCACGTCTCCGCAGTGCCCGGCGGTCAGGAAGTAGTAGGTGTTGCCGCTGACGACGTTGAAGCCGAGCGAGCAGCGGTAACCCCCGCCGTAGATGGCGTCGCCGGCGGACAGCAGCGGCTTGAAGATTCCCGAGGCGCGCTCGACCCGGACCGCGCCGGCCTTGTCGCCGGCGCTCTGCCTGATCTTCGCGATCTCGGCGCGGCTGACGGTGCTGTCGGCGACCACGACGACGCGGCCGGACGCGGTGTCCACGTGCCAGGCGATGCCCTCGACGCCCGACCTGTCCACCGCGTCGGTCACCTCGGCGAGTTGGCGGGGACTGTAGTCCCGGGGGGATGCCGACGCGGCGGTCGGCTGGGTGAAGGCGGCGGTAGCGATCACGCCGACGGCTACGGCCAGCAGCTGGGCGGATCGAGCGGTGCGGCTGCGGGAGGGATTCCTGGTGATCCTCACTGTCTCCTCCTACGGGAGTGATGGGCCAGACGGGTGGTGGCCCGGTGAGTCGCCGCCAACGGACGGCAGGTGTCAGCGCCACTGACGGTGGCCAGTGGCGGTACGACCTGAGTGGCCGGTGGGGACGGGTGGAGGCCATGCCCGGTCCGTGGAAGCCGCACATCCGGCTTTCCGCATCGATAAGCGTTCATCAATGGCGTAGCGTTACGTGCGACACACACCGGGTGCCGAAGAGGGCTGCCACGGACCAGGACTCCGGGGTTCGCGAGGGGGCGCAGTCGTACAGCTTCGCCGCGCTGCTGCCCGCGCGGCCCGAGGCCAGATGCGGATCGTCGTGGCCGGACGCCCGGCCGAACTCCCCGCCGATGTGCCCATCGCGACCCGTAACGCGCTTGCCTGGCAGTGGCCGCTAGCCCACCAACCTCACCAACCACCGCGTGAGAAGTCGCGGCATCGCGAACCAGTGCCGAATCATGGCAGCCCGCAGAGCCGCATGAGCAGGCGTTGAGCGCCGTTCCTGCTGGTTGCGGAGTGGCGGCTCCAAGCTCCGCCACAACATCTGATCGCGAGCGTCATCGTGGCTGCTTTCGGCGCTGGTGCGAGAGGTCGGTGTGGTGGCGCATCCCGGGGTGGCTGTCGGGGTCGGTGTGGACGGTGGCGCTGACCAGTCTGGGTAATGCGTGGGTGAGCTGGTGCTCGGCGTCGGCGGCGATCTCGTGGGCGGCCATGAGGCTGAGGCGAGCGTCGACAACCAGCTCGGCTTCGGCGTGCAGGCGGTGGCCGATCCAGCGGAGCCGTACCGCGGCTACGTCCTGGACGCCGTCGACGGCGCGGAGTGTGGTTTCGGCTTGGTCGACGATGGCGGGGTCGACGGCGTCCATGAGGCGGTGGTAGACCTCGCGGGCGGCGTCCTTGAGCACGAAGGTGATGGCGATGGCGATGGCCAGGCCGATGACGGGGTCGGCCCAGTGCCAGCCGAGGGCGGCGCCGGCGGCGGCGGCGAGGACGGCGAGGGAGGTGTAGCCGTCGGTGCGAGCGTGCAGGCCGTCGGCGATCAGGGCGGCGGAGCCGATGCGGCGGCCGACGCGGATGCGGTAGCGGGCGACCAGTTCGTTGCCGATGAACCCGACGAGGCCGGCGGCGGCCACCCACGGCAGGTGGGTCACCTCGGCGGGGTGCAGCAGCCGGCTGCCGGCCGTCCAGGCGGCGGCGACAGCGGATCCGGCGATGACGACCACGATGATGATGCCGGCCAGGTCCTCGGCACGGCCGTAGCCGTAGGTGTAGGCGCGGGTGGCGGCGCGGCGGCCGAGCAGGAAGGCGATCCCCAGCGGTACGGCGGTCAGGGCGTCGGCGACATTGTGCAGGGTGTCGCCGAGCAGGGCGACCGACCCGGACAGCACGACGATGACCGCCTGGGCGATGGCGGTGATCCCGAGGCCGACCAGCGAGATCCACAGCGCGCGTAGTCCCTCGCGGGAGGACTCCAGAGCGGGGTCGACCTTCGCGCGTGAGTCGTGTGAGTGCGGCACCGCCGCGTGCCGCAGCCGGTGCCACCAGGTGGCGGGGTGGCCTCCGCTGTGCCGGTCATCGTGCCGGTGATCGTGTTCGTGCTCCTGGTCCTGCACAAGCTCCTCCTACCCGTCCGGCTCGGAAGATCGGGGCCGACGTGCCGCCGGCGATAATATGTGCTCATGTACGCACGCGACAAGGTTGTAGATGCACATGACCTGCAACAACGCCTGCCCACAGATAGCCAGGTGGAGGCAGCAACGGAGATGCTGCGGATGCTGGGCGACGGCACCCGGCTGCGGTTGATGGCGCTGCTGGCCGAGGGCGAGCACGACGTGACGGCGTTGGTCGCGGCGGTGGGTGCGGCACGGCCGGCGGTGTCGCAGCACCTGGGCAGGCTGCGGTTGGCCGGGCTGGTGACCGTGCGGCGGGAGGGCCGCCGAGCCCTCTACACGGCCCGGGGCGGGCATGTCCGGCGGCTCGTGGCCGAGGTCATCCGCGCTGCCTCGCACCGGGTGGCCGGCATCCCCGAGCACGACTGAACGCGGACGGCGACGCCTATCGGAGACCGTGGAGCGGTGTGTGCGGATGGGCCGGTGTCATGACCATGCGCGCTGGGCGCGGCGCCATCGCTGTGGGGTGATGCCGTAGCGGTCGCGGAAGCGGCGGACGAGATAGGTGGCGTCGCGTAGGCCGGTTCGGGCTGCCACGGCGTCGAGCGGCAGGTCGGTCTCGCGCAGCATTCGCCGGACCTCGGTCATGCGCCGTTCGGTGATCCATTCCAGCAGGGGGCGGCCTGTGCGCCGACGGAGCACGGTCGTGAGGTGCCCCGGGGTGTAGCCGAGCCTGCGGGCGACGTCGGTGGCGGAGACCGGTTCGCGGAACGTCGCCTCGATCTCGGCGAAGACCCGCTCGACCAGTGGGTCCGGCGCGGCGGGAGCGCAGGGTGCCAGTCGCGCGGCCGCGACCAGAAGCCGGGTGAGCAGTGCGGCGACGGCCTCGCCGGCGCCGAGACGGCCTGGGTCGGCGAGTTCGTCGGCCAGGTCCGCCAGCCACGCCGACCAGTTGGCCCGGTCGGGCTCCGCGATCCGACCGTGGCCCGCGCTGAAGGCGAACAGGGCGAGGAGGGGATGGTGTGCCCAGCCCAGTGGGGAGACCGAGGTCAGGGCAGGGACGGCGTCCGGTGTGAACGCGACCGACCACGCGCGGCCGCGGGCGAGTTCAGCCGCGGCCGTGACGCCGATGACCTGTCCGGGCGATAGAGCGTGGACCTCGCCAGCGCGCAGCGGCCGTTCGGCGCCGTCGACGGTGACTGAGCCCATGCCCTCCTCGACATAGACCAGGACGAGGAAGTCGTGGGCGTGCCGGTGGTCCGGCGGGAGCCTGGAGTGGGCGGCTTCGGTGTCGAAACGGCTCACCGAGACCGGAGGCAGGCCGGGGCGTTGCCGGTAGCGGTAGACCGGCGTCCCGTCGGACCGTACCGTGCGCAGCCCAGACGGGACCCCCGGCACGTCATTGACCGAAGAATGTCCCATGGTTACCACGATAAATCCTGCTCGGCGACCGCAGAATATCCAAGACTTGGAGGTGGCGACACCGGTTGGTCAGGGGGCCGCCGAGGCAGACCCGTCCCCGCATGCACAGGAGGCACCCATGGCAGCTTCGACCCACGTACGCATCCTCGACCAGCGAACTCCGGAGGATCGGGACCGCCCCTTCCTGCCGGGCGCGGGAAGGGCCTGGCTTCTTCCGTTCTACGACGCCTTCACCCGGTTGGCCGGCGTCCGCGCACTGCACGAACGTGTGGTCGAGCTCGCCGGCATCGAGCCCGGCCAGACGGTGGTCGACGTCGGCTGCGGCACGGGCAACCTCTCGTTCGCGGTGCTCGCGGCCCAGCCGAGCGCGCGGGTGACCGGCCTCGACCCGGACGGAGACGCCCTGCGCACGGCAGCGCGCAAGGCGCGCCGCCGCAGCGCCGCTCTGACCCTCGTTCAGGGTTACGCCGACCGGATCCCCGCTGAGGACGCCTCGCTCGACCATGTTGTCTCGTCGTTGGCCCTGCACCACGTCGATGACGACGGTCGGATCGCGTTCGCGCGTGACGCGCTGCGGGCCCTTCGGCCGGGAGGAAGGGTCACGGTCGTCGACTTCGGCGGCCCAGCGTCCAACGTCGAGGACGCCGGGCACCCAACACACCGCCATGGCCACAGCCCTGTCCATGCCCTCCGGCACCTGACCCGCCTCATGCGTCGCCGGGTGGCGGCCAGCCCGGTCGTGGCCCGCAACCACGGCGACGGCATCGTCACGCTCCTGGCCGACGCCGGCCTCGGCGACGCCCGGGAGGTCGCGCACGCCGACCACAGGTTCGGCCGGGTCACGTTCGTGCAGGCGACTCGCCCCTTGAGCCGGACCTGATCGCGGCGTCGACAGACCCAACCACGCCACGCAATGGCATCAGCAGCATCAGGTTTTCAGCGGGATCCGCCTATCGTTGCGGGCTGCCTATTGTGCGTGCCAGGTGGCGGCGAGCAGTCTGGTGGCGAGCCGGGGCGGTGTCGCGCGCAGCAGGGTGTCGCGCAGCCACGCGACGGCGCCGGTCTGCGAGGTCATCCGTGATTGCCGGGATGCCGCGGCCATCAGTCGACTGGTACGGGGCCGGCGTTCGGCGTCGTAGCGGAGCAGTCGTTCGGGAACAACGGCCGGGTCGGCCCCGCTGAGGTGCCGGCTGAGCGCGGCCGCGTCTTCGAATGCCTGGCTCGCGCCCTGTCCGAGATCGGGGGTCATCGCGTGAGCGGCGTCGCCGAGCAGCGCGATACGGCCGACCGCGAACGACGGCAGCGGAGTGGCGAGGCGCGCGATGGCGTCGACGTGGACAGCGGCGAGCGGCGTCGCCTTGATCAGCGCCGGAACCGCCGGGTGCCAGTCGGCCAGCAGGGCCAGGACCTGTTGGCGCGCGTCGTGCGCGGAGGGCCGCGCTTCGGGCAGCGCGGTGTCGGTGAACCAGTACAGATCGCGCTCACCGACCGGGAACAGCCCGAACATGGCGCCGGTCCGGCGGTCGACCATGATGCTGGCCAACAGTTCGGTGACGTCGAGCCCCGACGGCGTGGGCAGCATGCCGCGCAGGTCCAACCGGCCGACCTGCCGTACTCCGGGATGGGCGGGAAACAGCTGACGGCGCAGGCTGCTGCCGATGCCATCGGCCACGACCACCGCATCCGCCGTGGTCACCGGCTGGCCGTGGCTGACGACGACCACTCCGGACGGGTCGGGCTCCAGCCGTTGTACCGGCGCGGCGGTGTGCACCAGGTGGGCGGGCAGTGGTGCGCGCAGTGCCCGGTGCAGCTCCGCTCGGCTCACCACGTGGGCGGTCCCGACCGTTCGTTCGGCGTGGACCGCGTCCGTCACCAACAGCGGCCGTCCGCGCCAGTCGCGCAATCCGCCGGTGGTGGCACGCATCGCCTGGCCGTGCACGTAGTCGCCGAGGCCGAGCGCATCCAGCGCCCGAACTCCGTTGGGCATGAGCACCACCCCGGTGCCCGCCTCGCGAAGCTCGGCGCCGCGCTCGTACAGCGACACCTCGTGTCCCTGCCGATGCAGCCCCACCGCCACGGACACCCCGCCCAGGCCACCGCCGACCACCACGACTCGCATGAGCTCACCTCCACTACGATCGTACTAGTACGATCGTAGTCCTATCATGGTGGAGTGCCGCCGACCAACCCCACCCGTCGCCAAGCGCTCACCGACGCCGCCATCGACCTGCTCGCCGCGTCCGGAGTTCACGGCGTGACCCACCGGGCGGTCGAGAAGGCCGCCGCGCTGCCCCCGGGAACGGCCTCCAACTACTTCCCCAGCCGCGAGGCGCTCCTGGTCGCCACCGCGCGCCGCATCGTCGAGCTGCACCACGCCGACATGGACCGGGCCGCCCGACACCACCACACCGACACGGCGACCCCGCCGACCCACGCGAGCCTCACCGACCGACTGGCGGCCCTGCTGACCGACGCGCTGCTCACCGCGGCCACCACACTTCGGACCCGCTACCGAGCGATCTACGAACTCCAACTGGAGGCGGGACGCCGGCCGGCCCTCGCCTCGGCTCTCGCCGGTCTTCAGGACAGCTCGATCGGTCTGACGGCCGGCCACCACGGCGCCCTCGGCCTGCCCATCCCCGCCGAGGCCGTTCCGACGCTGGTCACTCTCTACGGCGGCGCGCTGTTCGTCCTGGTCACCACGCCGGTCGACCTCGTCAACAGGCAGCTCGTCGAGCCGCTCGCTCGCGCCATCGTGGGCGGCGCGCTGCCCGATCCGGGCGGCTCAACGACCCAGTGAGCTGACCGAACCGCGCGACTGGCTGTCGTACCTCTGGGTAAGGCTCCCGGGCGTGGCGACTTTCGCTCTGATCCACGGCGGCGGGGGCAGCGCCTGGGATTGGCATCTCCTGGCCCCTGAGCTGGCCGGCCGGGGCCACGACGTGGTGGTGCCGGAGCCGCCGATCGAGGCGCGCGCAAACTGCGCGTCGTCTCGAGCACGTCCAGACTCGCCAGGGACAGGCGTACGTTGCGCCCCCGGTGATCACCCGGCCGCCCCTGACCATCACCCAGGTCCTGACATCGGTCTGTCGGCGCGCCCGAGCCACCCGGCACGGATCGGCAATCGTCTGTCATCGATCGTCAACGTGGCCCGACCATACTGATCCTCATCGCGGTCGATTCGACCGCCCGGCCGAGGTTCCGGCGTCCAAAGGGGATCGACATGCGAGTTGCACGGGTGATCGCGGGGCTGACAACCGTCACCACCGCTGCTCTAGGGCTGAGTCTGGTGACCGCCGCCGGCCCTGCCGCAGCCGCGGAGAGAGGCGCGTGGCGTGCCTACGGCAACACCAACCCGATCACCTCCAGCTCCAGCACGTGGAAGTGCGGTGTCACCGGAACGGTCGCCACCAATGTGGTCGCCCAGGCCTGCGCGATCCGGTCAGTCGGAGGGCAGTACGCACAGGGGGCGGTGATTGTTCGCAACAACCGATCCAGCCTCTACTCCGCGGCGGCGAACACGGACCTGAGGAACCAGGACGGGCTCTTCCTCGGAGAGTGGGAATGCCCATCGTCGGGGATCGCGGCGAACTCGTGGTCAGTGTGCTTCGGCCAGACCATCTACGAGTACCGTTCGGTGATGTCGGAAGGCATGGTCAACAACGGATACCTCGAGTGGTCACCGTACGTCTGAACCGGGGCGCGTCGATGTGGCACGAAGCCTGGGCGTTCCCGACGACGTCGAGCCGGGCCCGGTGCTGCCCGCGGCCCACCGACCCGGCACCGACCGTCACTGCGGGTCGACCACCCGGCTCACGATCCAGGCGTGCTTGCCGACCTGCCGGCCGCGGGCGAAGCCGAGCTCCTCGAACAGTTCGACCGTCGCGCTGAACAGGAACCGCCCCTGTGCGACCCGGCCGACGGTGACCTCCGAGATGGCCTCGACGAGGCCGCCGCCGGACCGGGCGATCAGGTGGAGCGCGCCGGACACAGCGGTCCGGGCCACCCCCTGGCCCCGATGCTGCCGATCCACGAAGACGCAGGTCATCCGCCAGTCCGGCCACGGCGGGGCGTCCTGGTCGTACGCGCGCCGGTGCTTGATGCCGGGCAGTTCCTCCGGGCTGCCGTACTGGCACCAGCCCTGCGCGACGCCGTCCTCGTCGAGCACCAGGGCGGCGTGGGCGCGGCCGGTCCGTACCAGCTTCTCCTTGGCCGCCCGGCGATCCATCCCCTTCTGCGGTCGTTCCAGGTGGTAGCCGATGCACCAGCATCCGCCGTACACGCCGTTGTTGCGCTCGACCAGCTCCACGAACGCCGGCCACGTCGTGGCGTCGAGGGGCCGGACCGCGTACGACATGTCAGGCCTCGGCCGCCGCGGCGAGGAGCCGGGCCAGCTCGGCCGGCCGGGTGAACATCGGCCAGTGGCCCGAGTCGATGTCGAGGAGTTCGAGGTGCTTGGCCTTGGCCAGCTCGGGCAGCTCGCCGGCGTCGAGCCACTCGCGGGCCTGGGCCGGGGTGAACTCGGGGCACACCAGCGTGACCGGCACGTCGTACCGTCGCTCGTCGCACAGACGCACGACGCCCTTGGCGACGCCCGCCGGCACCGGGACGGCCGCCGAGGCGAAGCGGCGCCGGCTCTCCTCGTCCAGGTCGGCCGAGTCGGGCCCCTCGAACGGCTCCCAGCCCGGGAACGGCATGACCGCGTCCGTCACGTCGAAGAAGTCGGCGTACCGCTTCCCGTCGACGGACGGGAATCCGCCGATGAGCACGACCCGGGCCACCCGCTCGGGGCGCGCGTCGGCTGCCAGCCAGGCCAGCGTGGCGGCGGCCGAGTGCCCGACCACGACGGGCGGGCCGGACGCGGCGTCGACCGCGGCGAGCACGGTGGCCACCTGATCGTCCAGCGTCGCCGCCGCGGAACCGTCGCCCTGACCGGGGAGGGTGAGCGGCACGGGACGGTGACCCAGCCGGTCGAGCTGCGGCGCCACCTCGTCCCAGGCGGACCCGTCCAGCCACAGGCCGGCGATGAGCAGGATGTCCATGATCGTCTCCTCCAACGGTCGACTCGGCGGTCAGGCTAGGACCTGTTCCGGACGATCGGCTTCCGGATTCGGGCGGATCTCACTAACCTCCTGATGTGCGGAACGACGTCAGCCCCACCGCACGGGCGTTGCGCGCCCTGGAGATCCTGCAGAGCCGGCCCGGTACGACGGCCGACGAGCTCGGCGCTCGCCTGGGCGTCAGCGAGCGGGCGGCGCGCCGGTACGTGGACATCCTGCGCGAGGCCGGCATCCCCGTCGAGTCGTCCCGAGGTCCGTACGGCGGGTACCGGCTCGGGCGGGGTGTCCGACTGCCGCCGGTCGTCTTCACCGAGGCCGAGGCGCTGGGACTGGTGATGGCCGTACTCGACGGCCAGCCGGCGGCGGCCGACGGCGACGACCTCGTCGGCTCGGCGCTCAGCAAGGTCATCCAGGCGCTGCCGGACGGGCTCCGACGGCAGGCGGCAGCCCTGCGGCACCACGCGTCGGCCGCACCCGACCGGCGCGCGTCCCGCCCCGATCCCGCCACCACCAGCGCCCTCGTCGCCGCCTCGGCGGCCCGGCGTCGCGTGGTGCTCACCTACCGGGGCGAGTCCGGCACCGAGTGGGAGGGGGAGGTGGATCCCTGGGCCGTCGTGGTGCGCTTCGGGCGCTGGTACCTGCTGTGCCACTCGCACCGGGCCGACGCGATCCGCACGTACCGCATCGACCGGGTGCGCGGCGTCCGGCCGACCGACGACGGATTTGAACCGCCCGACGGCCTGGACGCGGTGGCCACGCTGGAGGAGAACCTCGGCCGCGGATGGCAGTTCACCACCCGGGTCGTGTTCGACGCGCCGCCGGCCGCGGTGGCCCCGTGGATCCGCCCGCCCATGGGTCGACTCGAACCGTACGGCGACGGTTGCGTACTCCTCGGCAGCACCCGCAACCCGACGATGTACGCGCAGGAGTGGCTGGCCACCGTGCCGATCGACTTCCGGGTCGAGGGCGGGCCGGAGCTGCGGGACGCGATGGCCACGCTCGCCGCCCGCTTCAATGCCGCCGTCGCCGACGAGCCGCCGACCACCCGGGTACCGCGTCCGCCCGCCAGCCGGCGCGGTGACCCGGATGAGGGTGGCTGACGCACACCGCGCCCACCTAGTCCTCGATCTCGCGGCCCGGCCAGCGGGCTTCAGTGGCTACGCCGCACGTCCCGCTTGCCCCCACCCGGACCGTCGGCGTCGATGCCGAAGCTGATGATGCGGCGTGGGTGGATCCGGATGATCGGGCCGCCGACATGGCCGGCGGAGTCGGCGGGCTCGGTCAACGCCTCGGCATCGCCCCGGATCTCCAGGCAGCGGACCGCCCACGGGTCGACCGAGGCGACGTCGTCGACCACGAACGCCACCTTGGAACCGGCGGCGACGTTGCGGAACTTCTGGCTCGCCGCCATGTTGTACCCGCCGATGTCGATGGTGTGCAGCCGCTCGTTGTACCCGAACCCGACGGGGTTGTTCTGCACTGTTCCGTCCGCGCGGACGGTCGCCAGCCGTCCCAGCCGCTGCTCCCGTAGATAGGCCAGCTCGCGCTCGGTGAAGACCGCCATGGTCGCCTCCTCGTCGTGCGATGGGAGTCAGCATGGGAGTTGAAGCGCACTTCAAGTCAAGCCCTGGCCTCCCGCCCCGCTGAGCCTCGCGGTCACCTCCGGGGTGGGGGTGCTGCCTGCCGTACTAGCCTCGATCCCCGTTTCGGTCGTCGTCGTCGGCCGGGGTGAACGCCGCGGCGTGGTCGCGGACGAAGTCTCCGATGCCGCGCGGGGGGTGGCCGAGAAGGTCCGCGACCGTATCGGTGGTGAAGTCTCCCCAGCCGGAGACGTACGCCTGCGCGTACTCCTCGAGCATGTCGACGATCCACGTCGGGACGCCGTAGCCGAGCAGCGTCGTGCGTTGGGCGTCGTCACCGACCGGCCGGTACGTGACGAACCTGTCGAGAGCGAGACTCAGTTCGTCGGCGACCTCGTCGAACGTCAGCGAGCGCGGACCGGTGAGGGTGTACGTGCGGCCGTGGTGGCGGTCCGGGTCGTCGAGGAGCACGCGGGCAGCGCATTCGGCGATGTCGCGCACGTCGATCATCCCGATTCGCGCCGCGGCCATGTTCAGCGAGAACGTGCCGGTAGCGGCGATGTCGCCCGCCTCGTTCAGCAGGTTCTGCATGAACCAGTGTGGGCGCAGGATGGTCCAGCGCATGCCGCACTGTTCGGTCTCCCGATCGGAGAGCGCGTGCAGCCTGCCGCTGCGGTTCGGCGCGTCGTGCGCCGCGCCGACGACGGACAGGCGCACGATGCGCTCCACACCGGCCTGGCGCGCGGCCCATACGGCGTTCATGTTGTGCTCCGGAGCGCGCGGCCCGTTCGGGGTGAGCAGCCACACGTCGTGCACGCCCTCGAAGGCGGGAGGCAGCGACCGGGCGTCTCCGAGGTCACCGACGAAGACGTCGGCGCCCTGCTCGCGTGGGCCGTCGGCCTTGAACTCATCGCGGACGAGAGCGCGGAGGTTCACGTCGTTGCCCCTCAGCGCTCGCAGCAGCGCGGTGGACACGGTTCCGGTGGCTCCGGTGATCAGTACGGTGCGGGACACGCTCATGCTCCCTTGGTGGTGGCGGGGATGCGGACCAGGTTGCGGACGGCGTCCGGGGTCAGTTGTGCGGCGGCGATGGTGGTCAGTGCGAGCGCGAAACCGACACCCTGCCAGGGCGTCAGGGACTCGTTGAGGAACAGCCAGCCCAGGATCGTGGCGACCGCGGGGGACAGCAGCGCGAGGAACGACATGGCAACCACGGGCAGCTTGCCGATGCCGTGGAACCAGGCGACGTACGACAGCAGGGCACCAACGAGCGACAACCAGGCGTAGCCGCCGATCGCACGATGGTCCAGTGCGGGCGGTATTCCCTCGAAACCGAGCGCGAGCGGAACGAGCACGAGCCCGCCGAGGGTGAGCTGCCAGCCGGCGATGGTCGCCGCGCCGGCGCCCGCCGGGCGTCCCCACCGTTTGGTCAGGACTATCCCGCCGGCCATCACACCGGCCGCGGCGATGCCGGCCAGGACGCCTACCAGGTCGAAGGAGAGTTCGCCGCGCAGGACGATCAACCCGACCCCCACCACGCCAACCAGACCCCAGCCGATCCGCCAGCGCGTGGGCTCCTCACTGAGCAGCAGGTACGCCAGGCCGGCGACGAACAACGGCTGGACGGCGACGAGGGTCGCCGCGACGCCGCCCGGCAGTCGATAGGCGGCGACGAAGAGCAGTGCGTTGAACGCGCCGATGTTGAGGGTGCCGAGCAGCAGCGAGCGCCACAGCCACTGACCGCGCGGCAGGCTGCGGGTGATGGCGAGCAGGATCAGCCCCGCCGGCAGGGCGCGGATCACAGTGGACACCAGCGGGTGGCCGGGTGGGAGGAACTCGGTGGTGACCAGGTAGGTGGTGCCCCAGCTGATCGGCGCGGTCGCGGTCAGGGCGGTCAGTCCCAGAGTGCTGCCGGGCCGGGACGCGCTGCCCGCGTCCGGCCGGCTCGGGGCCTTTGTCATCCAATCTCCTTAACGTTGAAATGTTCAACGTTGACGAGAGTAGCCATCTGTTACGCTAGCGTCAAACATTTTCACGTTGAGAGATCCTGGAGGCGGCAGGCCGGTGGAGGACAACGTCGACTGGCGGCTGAATCAGTGGCGGACCGAGCGACCCGACATCGACCCCACGCCGATGGGCGTGGTGGCCCGGATCCAGCGCGCCTCCCGGCTGCTCGAGCGTGAGCTTCGTGCCAACTTCGCCGCGCACGGCCTGCAGCTATGGGAATTCGACGTGCTGGGCACGCTGCGCCGGTCCGGGCCTCCGTTCCAGCTCACCGCGGGGCAGCTGGTCGAGTCGGCGATGGTGACCTCCGGGGCGATCACCAACCGGATCGACCGCCTCGTGGCCAGGGGCTTCGTGACCCGCGAGGTCGACCCCACCAACCGGCGCAGCGTGCTGATCACCCTGACCGAGCGCGGCCGGGAGCTGATCGACGAGGTCGTCGTCGCTCATGTCGACCTGGAGGCGAAGCTGCTCGACGAACTGAGCGGCCGTGACCAGCAACAGCTCGCCGGACTACTGCGCAAGCTGCTCACCAGCCTCGGCGACACCTCGCCCGGCAATCCCCTGAACCCGTAGCGGCCACCAACCTGCACTTCGACACCGCCACCGACGACGACTTCGACACCCCGGTGGTGTTCCAGGTGCAGTGGGGCCGAGACGAACCACCGCACAGTAGCCGCCCCTGCCGGTGACGCGGGCGGCGTAACATCTACCACCGCCGTTCCGGAACACCTGATCGGTGACCACCTGGGTGGTGGGTCGTCGACGGGCCGTCAGCCGGTATGGCGTGGTTGTGCGTCACTCGCTGCGTCGCCCTGGTCCGGCCGCCGCCCCTGCCATCCTCGTCGGCGTCGCCGGGCTGGGTGGGCGGGCGCGACCGGACTCGTGTTGACTTCAACGGTGAATCGTCAACGGCTCAGCAGCATCGCGCACTCGCACCACCCGATCGCGGCCCCGATCTCCGGTGTCAACCTCAACCGGCTCCTGCGCCGAGCGGGCCGCCAACCGACGGCTCGCGTCCTCGACCTCGGCTGCGGAGAGGGAGCGTGGGCGCTGCAGGCCCTCGCTCACTACCCCGACGGGCACGCCGACGGCGTGGACGTCAGCCGGTACGCCCTCGAACGCGCCGTCAGCGCCGCCGCCGAACGCGGCCTCGCCGACCGGCTCACCCTGCACGAGCGCGACGCCCGGACGTACGTGCCGGACGGCGACTACGACCTGGTGCTCTGCGTCGGGTCGACGCACGCGTTCGGTGGGTTCGGCGAGGCACTGAAGCTGGCCGGTCGGCACGTGAACGCCGACGGCATCCTGATGGTCGGTGAGGGATTCTGGCAGGTCCCGCCGACTGGGGACGCACTCGCGGCACTCGACGCGAAGCCTGAGGACTTCACCGACCTCGCCGGCCTGGTCGACGCCGCCGAGCAGGCCGGCTGGACGCCGGTGTACGCCCATGTCAGCGACGCCGCCGAGTGGGACGACTACGAATGGTCGTGGATCGGTTCGCTCACCGAGTGGGCGCTGGACAACCCCGGCCATCCGGACGCCGTCGAGGCGCTCACCGTCGCCTCGGAGCACCGCGATCAGTGGTTGCGCGGGTACCGCAACGTTCTGGGCTTCGTGACGCTGGTGCTCCGCCGCATCTGACCGTGCTGTGGACGGGATGGCCTGGCCACCGCGGCCCTGTGTGGTTGGTAGCGGCAATCAACGAATACGGCGCACGGTCGGAACAGCGCTGCCTCGCGCGTTGAACCGTGCGGGTCGCGGTAGACCGGACCGGGCTCCTGGGTTCGCTGACATCGATATCGCCACCTGGCCCGACGCGGGTGCCGACAATGAAAACATGAGAGCGCAGAGGTTCCTGCAGCAGGGACGAGAAGCCGCGGCCCGTCGTCGCACTCCGAAGAGGCAACCAACCGCCACACATCGCCGTAGATGGCCGCTGATGGCGGCGCTGCTCGCGGCGGGAGCGGCCGGAGCCGCAGCGGCACGGCGCCGCAAAGGTGCCGGGCGCACCGGACCCAGCGGGGCCGGGGCGACAGGCGACGTCGGCCAGTCCGGTCATGCCGGCGGTGCTGTCCGGCCCATCAGCAGCCCCGAAGGGGCCACCCAGGGTTGGCGCCAGGGAAGGTGAAGCGGAGTGCCCCTCCGGCGCGAACCGGAAGCCTCCCATTCCCAGCCACGCCGCTTTCTGGTGCTGACGGGCGCGTCGACCCGGGCACGAGCTGCGCCTGGTTGATCGATCAAGGGTCAGTGGTCGTCGGGTAGCCTTTCCCCGTGTACCAGGCGATCTTGACGCCGCTGGCGCCCCCGTTGTCGCCATGCTGAAGGTTCTGGTCAGCGGCTGCCTGGGCGGGGCGCCCCTGCGGTTCAACGCGACCGGTGTACCGGTGAGCTCTGCGATCTGGCAGCGGTGGACCTCCGAGGGGCGCCTTGTGCCGCTGTGTCCCGAACTGGCCGTCGGGTTCCCGGTGCCGCGTCCGCCGGCCGAGATCGTCGGTGGCAGCGCGGCCGACGTCATCGACGGTCGCGCCCAGGTACACGAATCATCGGGCCGCGACGTCACGGAACTGTTCCAGGCGGCGGCGCAGCGGGCCCTCGACCGGGCACTGCAGGCGGGCGTCGGGCTCGCCGTCCTGGTCGACGGCAGCCCTACCTGCGGCAGCACCTACATTCACGACGGAACCTTCACCGGCGTCACTGTCGCGGGGCGTGGCGTCGCGGCCGAGGCATTGCGCCGCCGCGGCATCCCCGTGTTCGCTCACGACGATCTGGACCGGGCAGCAGCCACACTTGCGGAGCTGGAACGCCGACGACGCGGCGGTAGCTGACACGGCGTCGGCTGACTCGCGCGAATGCGCACACCGTCGAGTATCGAGGGCTGTCGCGGCAGTACTGTGCGCGCCATGATCCGCAAAGCCATGATCGTAATGCCCCTTTTTGTGTTCTCCCTCGCTGCTTGCGGCAGCAACGCCGACAAGCCGGAAACCTCTCCGTCCTCGACATCGCCAACTCCCGCCGCCGCCGTGGCGTCGGAGGCGGCGCCCAGCCCGAGCGCGCAGGCCCCCAGCGAGGAGGCGGCGCTTCGCCAGGCGGTGGTGGCGTACTCGGATGCCTTCCTCGACGCGAAGCCTACGGTCGGGTACGAGCTGTTTTCGGCCAGATGCAAGGAACGCGTGACGCTCAGCGAGTTCACCGGCATGCTGACGGCCGCCAAGCAGATGTACGGCAAGGCCATGCCGATCAAGACCTTCGAGGCGCAGATCTCCGGCGATCTGGCCCGAGTGACCTACACCTATGACGTGCCTGCCCTCAACCAGAACAAGGAGCCGTGGGTGCGCGAAGACGGCAAGTGGAAGCAGGACGACTGCTGAGGCCTGCCCGAGCGACGCGGCAGCGGCGGCAGGAGAGGATCGGGTACATGGGCCACGGCGGTCTGGTCGACAACGAGGAACTGCGGACCGCGCGGCTGTCGCTGCGCCGCCCGACCCCCGCTGACATCGACGCCATCTACCGAATCCACAGCGACCCCAGGGCGTACACCTACAATCCCGCCGACGCGCTCGCCAACCGGGCTGAGGCCGAAGAGCTCTACCAACGCTGGAACGAGCACTGGAACCAGCACGACTTCGGCTACTGGACGGTTCACCGCCACGTGCAGACCAGCCAGCCGCTCGGCTTCTGCGGCTTGAAGCTGATGACGCTGCACGGCCGTACGGTTGTGAACCTCTTCTACCGCCTCGACCCGTCGGCCTGGGGCAACGGAGTAGCTACCGACGCCGCCACCGCAGTCGTCAACTGGGCAACCGCGCAGCTGCCCGACCAGCCGATCATCGCGAGAGTCCGACCCGGGAACACGGCATCGCTCAAGGTCGCCGCACGCGCCGGCCTGAGTCGTGCGCCCCATCTGGATACCGTCGGCGAGGACGGCCCCGACTGGATCTTCACCTCGAACTGGCCGGACGCCGGAGACTAGAACTTCCAGCCGGGGTCGCGGCCGGTGAGCCCGAGGACGCGGTCGAGCAGGGAAGCGCCGGCGGGCAGGGTGATCGACGGCCCGAACAGGCCGGGCGTGCCGTCGCTGCTCGCCTGTTGGGACACCAGACCGTAGACCGTCTCGACGGTCTGGTCGTCGACGTCGTAGGGCTGTCCGGTCGCGGTGGCGAGGTCCCACCCGTGGACGACCAGCTCGTTCAACGCGACGATGCCCATGATCTCGGCCGGCAGCACCACCCCGCCGGCCGCGGTCTCGCCCGTCCAGGCGGCCGGCACGCGCCATGCGCCGACCAGTTCGTCGAGCTGCACCGGCAATCGGCTGCGCCACTGCGGATCGAGGTTGGCAACCGACGGATTGCCCGGGCCGGCCGGTGCCGCGTCGGATCCCTTCTCAGCAGCTGTCCGGAACGCGACCGTCAGCCCCATGAGGTGATCGAGCAGATCGCCGACCGTCCACCTCTCGCACGGGGTGGGACCGCCGAGCTGATCGTCGGTCACCCCATGCAGCAGCGTCTCCAACGCGCGGGCGGCGGGCGCGAAATCCGGGCTGCCGTTACTGTCGGTCATCTGGCTTCTCCTTCGTCGGGAACACTGCCGGACGCTACGCGCCGGGACCGACAAGACGGTGCGCTCGAGCATGATCACGCGATGACGGACAGCACCTCGGCCCCGCCAGGTCGGCCCGATCGATCAGGCGCGAGTCACCCCGGTCTGACGAGCGCACCGCTCAGCGGTACGAGGCGACGCTGCTCCCAGGGCTACGCTGCGGGCATGCTGACAGAGGACGAGGTGTTTGATGCGGTGGTCCGACGGATCACCACCGACGGTTACCTCGACGGGCTTGCCGACAGCCGGTCAGCGGCCCTTCGACCGGCGTCACCCGCTGCGGTCGCGGAGGCCGAGGAACTGGCCGGCCGGCCACTGCCGTCGCTCCTGCGTCGGCTCTACCTGGAGGTCGGCAACGGCGGGTTCGGTCCCGGCTACGGCCTCCTCGGCCTGCGGGGCGGCCATCGGATGGGTGCACTCGACGCGCTGGTCGCGCTCGAGCGCGGTGTCCTCATCCTCTGCGACTGGGGTTGCGGCATCACCAGCGAGCTCGACCTTGCCACGGGCCAGGTCTGGGGCTGCGATCCAAATCCGGCACCGGACGGAGTGTCGTGTGCGTTCCCCCAGCACATGACGATCGTCGATTGGTTCGCCAAGTGGGTGGCGGGCACGCTGTGCCAGCCGTGGCTGGTACAGGACCCGACGACCGGTGAATGGCGGGGTGCGACCGACATCGAGTGCGCGGAGATGCTTCAGGAGGCGTTCGGCCCCAACGGTCCGGAGGACTGATCGTCAAACCGATCGGCGTGGGGAGCGACGTCGCCGGGCGGTTGCGGCGTGGGGCGGGCTCGGGTGCGCGTCAGGTGGTGCAGCACCATCAGCGGCACCACGCCGGCCGGGTACCAGGCCAGGTCGACGGGGTCGAACTGCACACCCAGCGCCAGTCTCGCCGCCAGGCTCCGCGCGGCCAGTTCGGCCGGCACCCCGGTCAGCTGCGCGCACTCCACCAGCCAGCAGAACCCGGTGGCGGCCACCCCGGCCGATAACGGCGCCATCCGCGGCCACAGGAACAGTACTCCGGCCCAGACCATCGACGCGTACAGCGCGGTGCCCGAGTACTGCCGTAGTGCCCCGTCGTCGACGACGCGGATCAGCAGTGCCAGGCCCAGGAACAGCAGCGCGGCCGCCGGCATGAGCAGCCGCACCGTACGGGCCGTGATCGACATCTTCGCGATGGTAGCCAACCCACCGACGGTGCAGCTCCGCCACGATGCGGGTGCGGCATCCACAGCGGTACGACCCCGGCGGCCAGGTCCCCGGGAGCGGTCAAGATCCTGGGCCGCCAGGTCGCGGGTTTCGACCAGGCCGTGGGGAACAGCCACCGCTTCGAGCTGGTCGTCGCTGGCAACATGGCCACGTTCGCGCAGCACGACAATCTCGCCGCCTACCTGACCGGCACGCGCAGCCGGATGCTCGTCGAGGCCAGCCCTGCCAACCGCGTCTGGGGCATCGGCCTTGCCGCCACCGACCCCCGCGTGGACGACCCGAACCAGTGGCAGGGTCTGAACCTGCTCCGTCGCAGGCCTTCGGTCAGGTGGGTGAACGGTTCGAGATCGACTGAGCCTGCTCGCGCAGCACCGCCGTCGTGCGCTCGACCCAGTCCGCGATGACGAGGAGCTGCTCGGTCGTGAAGTGGCTGGTCACCTCCGCCATACCGGCCACCATGCGCCCGACGGCCTCGCTCACCGCGGCGTCCGCCGGCTCCGTGGCCTCGATGACGATGCGGCGCCTGTCGCCCGGGTGGGGTGTCCGCCGGGCAAGTCCCGCGGCGATCAGCCGGTCCACCAGGCCGGTCACAGCGCCCGCCGTCAGCCCGGTCCGCTGGGCCAGCTCACGTGCCGACATGGGACCTTCCCGGCGCACGATCCCGAGCGCCTTGTGGTCCGCCGCCGACAGTCCCATGAGCGAGCCCAGCGCTTCGTGGAACAGCACGACGGCGTCGCTCAGGTCCGTGCCGAGCCGGGCTCCTGCCTCCGCTGCCGCCTCTGACGCTCGCTCATCCATCGCCATGGACACATCCTTCACCATCGCATATGGTTCAGATAACTAAATAGTTTAGTCATCTGAAGGAGTTGTCATGGCGAAAGGGTGGATCGAGGCTCGAGCCGTGCTCGTGGCCGCCCTGCGGTTCTTCGTCCGCCACTACCCCGTGGTCTTCGCGTTCGGCGTACTGGCCTCGACGCAGCGCTTCCTCGCCGTGGGCGGTGGTGAGGACTGGGCGTGGACCGGAGGGATCGCCGGCGAGCTGTTCACCAACGGGATCCGGCTGCTGTTCCTCGTCTGGGTCGCCCGGAACATGCTCCGCACGCTGCGCCCCACCTGGTCCGACGTCAGGCGCAGTAGCGACTACATCGCCGGCCACCGGGCCGCGATGCTCTGGAACGGGGTCGTGCTCGTCGCGCTCACGCTCGTCTTCAAGGTGGGAGTCGACACCTGGATCGCCGGCCTGGCCGAACCAAGGACGGCCCTGGCCTGGACGTTGGCCGTCAAGAACGTGACCATCATCCCGTTCATGATCGTGTGGGCCGTGGCCGTCGTCCGTGCGGCACTCGAGGAGCGCGCGGGTGGGGGACCTGGCGTAGCGGTTCCTCGCGCTCCGGTAGCGGAGACCTGACGACGTTCGCAGACGCTGCGACGGGTTGGTGATCACGGGTGAAGACCCGCGACGCCGGCGGCGGCCGTCATGACGGCTACCGGACGCCCGCTCACAGCCCGGCCGCGGCGTCGTACCGGCGGCGCAGGTCGGCCATCTCCGATTCGGCCAGCGCTTCCCTGGCCGCCAGCTCCGCGTACGTGTCCGGGAACATCTCCCGCAGCCGGTCGACGAACCTGACGTCGGCGGTCGCCTCGACGACCTGGATGCCCGGCGGCTCGGTGGACATGTCCATGATCACGGGGCCGGCCAGTTTGACCGCCCAGTCCCAGGGGCGCTTCTGCTCGGCGACGCCGCAGAGGTGGAAGCCGTAGACCGTTCGCACGTCGGCGAGCGTGCTGGCCTCGGCCGGCTCGTAGCCGTAGACGCGGACCCCGCAGATCACCGTCGGCTTCGCCGCCTCCTCGGTGGCGGCCGGTTGGGCGGTGTGTCCAGCGTGGTTGTGTTGCCCTGGGTCCGCACGTTCGAGCGTCGTCCGCATCCGGGTCAGGATCTGCGCCTGCAGATCGGTCGGCTCCGCGTCGGAGCCGGCCGAGGTGGTCAGGAGGACCGCGCCGGCGGTCACCGCCAGGACTGCCGCCACCCACACGAAGCGGTTCCGGTACCACCCCGCGAAACTCTCCCGGGTATTCATGCTGCTTCTCACCTCGTCACCGGTTGTGGTGCGTCGGCAGACCGCATCGGACGCCTCCGGCGTGTCGGACGTCGAGCGGGTCGGCCGTCGCGATGACACGGACCGGGGGATACGTACGGCGGGGACAGTTGCCCGGGGATGTCTGCCCGCCGTCGTGGAGGTGGCCCGGCGATGCGGCGCGCGTGCGTCTGCCAGAGCGGCGCGCTGCCGGCACTGCGATGCTCCCGTGCTGGCCGTTCTCAGCGCGGTTGCCCCCGCGCTGCGGCGATGTGAGCCATTCCAGCACGCCCGCCCCCGGTTCGGCAATATCGATGACCCTCAGCGTGCGATGGCCCGCCCGACCCCGGGTCGCGGCCGCCCGGTGCACCGAATTAATCGAAAAACATTGATATACGGACGGGTAGCTGCGAAGCTCGTGATGGAAGCGCTCCCATGGCGGATCCAGCCGAAGAACGGAGGACGTACCATGCGTTCACGCAGCCCCGATCAACCCGGCGGGCGATCCCGGCCGGCCGTGCGCCAGCCCCTTCGAGCAGCTGTCCTGCTGCTCGCCATGATGGTCGGCATGCTGCCCTGGGCCGGTGCGGCCCAGGCCCACGGCACCGTCATCAACCCGGCATCTCGCGCCTACAAGTGTTGGCAGACCTGGGGAAACAACCACACGAACCCGGCCATGCAGCAACAGGACCCCATGTGCTGGCTGTCAAGCCCCGGGTTTGATGGAGAGTTGGTTAGCTGGTTTTCAGGGGTGCGGTGACCGGCTGGGTCATCGTGTGTAGTGCCTCGTGTTCGGCGGGCGGGATGTGCCCGAGTTCGCCGTGCAAGCGGCGGTTGTTGTACCAGTCGATGTACTCGACGGTGGCCATCTCCAGGTCGTCGAGCCCGCGCCACGGACCTCGGTTGCGGACGAGTTCGGCCTTGTAGAGGGAGTTGAACGCCTCGGCCATCGCGTTGTCGTAGGAGTCGCCCGTGGACCCGACGGAGGCGACGGCGCCTGCCTCGGCGAGCCGCTGGCTGTAGCGAATCGCTCGATACTGGACTCCCCTGTCCGAGTGATGGATCAGTTTTCGCAGGTCAGCGCCTTGACTCTCGCGTCGCCAGATCGCCATCTTCAGCGCGTCGAGCGCCAGATCCGTGTAGAGCGACGTGGACACCTGCCAGCCGACGATCATGCGGGAGTACACGTCGAGGACGAACGCGGCGTACACCCAGCCCACGCTGGTGCGCACATAGGTGAGGTCGGCGACCCACAGCTGGTTCGGGCCGGCTGCGGTGAAGTCTCGTTTGACCAGGTCAGCGGGTCGGCCGGTCTCGGCTGCGGGACGGGTCGTGCGCGGCGACTTGTCGCGCAGCAGCCCGCGTAGCCCAGACTCGCGCATCAGCCGCTCGACGGTGCACCGGGCCACCGGCACGCCTTGGCGGCGCAACTCGTGCCAGATCTTGCGGGCGCCGTAGACGCCGTAGTTGGCCGCGTGGATGCGCTCGATCACCCCGGTCAGCTCCTCATCGCGGCGACAGCGGGCGCTGGCGGGACGGGTCTTGGCGGCGTAGTAGGTCGACGGTGCGATCTGTGCCGGCGTGTCTTCGAGCGCCCGCAGGACCGGCTGGACACCGTGTTCGGCCTTCTGGGAGTCGACGAAGTCGACCTTCATCGCGACGGACGGTCCCGCTCCGCCGCGAAGAAACTCGCCGCGGACTTCAGGATCTGGTTGGCCCGCCGCAGCTCACGATTCTCCCGTTCCAACGCGGCGAGGCGTTCCGCGTCGCTGCTGGTAATACCCGGACGGTCACCGGCATCGGTCTCAGCCTTCTTCACCCACGTCCGCAACGCCTCGGGATGAACCCCGAGCTGACCGGCGATCCGCCGGATCGCTCCGACCGCCGACGCCGGATCCCGGCGGGCCTCGAGCGCCAACCGGGTCGCACGCTCACGCAGCTCATCGTTGTACTTCTTCGGTGCGGGCATCGCTGGTGTTCCTCCCAGGTTTCGATGTCTCCATCAAACCCGGTGCGGAACAACGGGAACGGTTCTGCTGCTCGATGTACTGCTTCACGACGCTTAGAGGTGCGCCGCCGACGGAGCCTGCGAAGTACGAGCCCGACCACAGCTTGTTGGCCCGGTAGTAGTGGCGTGCGAGGTCGGGGAATTCCTGCCGCAGGCGGCGGGATGACACCCCCTTGAGGGAGTTGACCAGGCGGGCAACAGCGATCTTGGGCGGGTAGTTGACCAGCAGGTGCACGTGGTTGTTCTCGCCGTTGAACTCGACCAGCTCGGACTCGAAGTCCGTGCACACGTCCCGCATGATCTGTTCCATCCGGGACAGGTGCCGGTTGCCGAACACCTTGTGCCGGAACTTCGTAACGAAAACCAAGTGAACGTGCATCGCGAAAACACAGTGTCTGCCAGTGCGAATGCCTTCGAGTTCAGCCATAAACCAATGGTACGATGGTGTCGTGCAGCTCCGGTATAACTACCGCGCCTACCCAACGCCCGGCCAGCAGATCGAGCTGGCCCGGGCGTTCGGGTGTGCGCGGGTGGTGTTCAACGACGGCCTACGTCTGCGTCGGCAGGCCCGCGAGGCGGGCGAGAAGTACGTCTCGGACGGGGAGCTGTCGCGCCGTCTGATCACCGAGGCGAAGGCGACGCCGGAACGGGCGTGGCTGGGCGAAGTGTCGGCGGTGGTGTTGCAGCAGGCCCTGGCGGACCTGAACACCGCGTACCGCAACTTCTTCGCCTCGGTCACCGGCAAGCGCAAGGGACGTAAGGTCGCGCCGCCGCGGTTCCGGTCGCGCAAGGACAACCGGCAGGCCATCCGGTTCACGAAGAACGCCCGGTTCAAGGTGCTGGACAACAGCCGGCTCCGGCTGCCGAAGATCGGCGACCTCGCGGTCCGCTGGTCCCGCACCCTGCCGTCGGACCCATCATCCGTGACGATCATCAAGGATGCGGCCGGGCGGTACTTCGCCTCGTTCGTCGTGCAGACCATGGACGAGCCGCTGCCCGAGACGGACTCGGAAGTCGGCATCGACCTGGGCCTGACCCACTTCGCGGTTCTCTCCGACGGCACGAAGGTGACCGCACCGAAGTTCCTGCGCCGCGCCGCCCGCAAGCTCAAGCGGTTGCAGCAAGATCTCTCCCGCAAGCAGAAGGGCTCGGCCAACCGCAAGAAGGCCGTCGTCAAGGTCGCTCGCGCTCACGCGCGGGTGGTCGACACCCGGCGAGACTGGCAGCACAAGCTGTCCACGACGATCATCCGCGAGAACCAAGCGGTGTACGTCGAGGACCTGTGTGTGACTGGTCTCAGCCGGACCCGGCTCGCCAAGTCCGTGCACGACGCGGGCTGGGCTAGTTTCACCGCGATGTTGGAGTGCAAGGCAGCCCGGTACGGGCGCACGTTCGCCCGGGTGGACCGGTTCTTCCCCTCCACCCGCATGTGCTCCGACTGCGGACGCATCAACAACAAGACGGCGCTCAACGTCCGATCGTGGGACTGCCCCTGCGGCAGCCACCACGACCGGGACGTCAATGCCGCCATCAACGTCAGGGCCGCTGGACAGGCGGACCTCAACGCCCGTGGAGCGCACGTAAGACCGGCATCCGTGCCGGCGGCGCACAGGGAAGCGGGAACCCACCCGGACGCTGCGCGGTCCACGCGCAGCGTGGAGGGAATCTCCGTCCTTAAGGATTCCTTTAGGACGGAGAGGATGTCAAACCGGACACCACATCGTCTTCGTCATCTGGCAGGCATCGCACCTCGACCAGGCCTACATGTGGTGCAGTGACGTGGACTTCGTCTGATCAGGCAGACCGCAACCGCAGCACTGCTCTGGGCTTCCCCCTGAGATGTGGACACCCTGAGACTGGATGTTGGTCCAGAGGAAGGGGTGTCCCCGTTGGGGCGTCCATCGAAGTACACGGAAGAGTTCCGGCGTGACGCGGTTGACCTGGTCCGTT